>NZ_JBFHGM010000017.1:0-37122 GCF_041583095.1 Draconibacterium sp. | reverse complement strand
TCGGTAATTGCTGCCGATGGAATGCTGTATTTTTACGAAGAAAAACAGGGAAATATTGCCCTGGTGCAGCCCGACAGAACCCGGCTAAAAGTGGTAAGTACTTTCCAGATGAAAGACGGGCAGGGGCCACACTGGGCACACCCCTCAATATATAACAAGCATTTATTGGTGCGCCACGGTAATGTGCTAAATATTTACTCACTTAAAGGAGAGTAGTCAAATGACCGACGTACACAATAAAGCTACCCGCTTGTATAATAGGAGCCGCATTAAGGGCAAAAACACTAAGCCTGAATTGAAAATCAGCGGAGCTAAATGTTGGTGCTAAATTTTTCTCTATGTTACTTATAGTCCGTTGACAGGTGATCTTTATTTACGTTGTTTTGTGATTTATGAAACACCGAATTATCATTGAATACCTTTACCGAGATGCTGCCAACTACAAACTTTATGAAGAAGCAGAAATAGATAATCCCGATAATTTATCACTTCAAGAATTTGAGAAGTGGTTTAGAAGTCAGCTTATTGATGATTTGTATTTTGTGCCCGAAGACTTTGGATTAATAAAACCTCAGTTTCCTATCTATAACACGGAGTTGGATCATGATTGGTGCGAATTTATATTGTTAAAGGAATCAAATGAATGAACACAGTCTCTTCAACCAATCTGCTCTTGAATTATTTCTCATCTCAGACCAACCTACCACTTGCCCTAAATGTGGTGTAAGAACTGAAATGTTACAAGGATATTACACCTCCGAAATAGAAGAACAAATAAATATCTGTTTGGCACCGAACTGTAGGTTTGTCTTTCTATTAGTTGAAAGCTAGGTTTTTTAACGAAAATTCTATTAGTTTTATGCTAAGAAATTAATCCGAACATGTCACAACGAAAACCATGGTCAAAAGCTGAATTAATCTTAACATTTAACTTATACCTAAAAATTCCATTTGGTAAATTTCACCATAGCAATTCAGATATAATAAGGTTGGCAAGTTTGATAGACCGAACGCCAAGTGCTGTTTCAATGCGCTTGAGTAACTTTGCCAGTGTCGATCCATATCATCAACAACGTGGAGTAAAAGGATTGACCGGAGGAATAAAACAAGTTCAACCCATTTGGGATGAGTTTCATGAAAACAAAGAGGAACTAGTTTTTGAAAGTGAACGAATATTAGCGAAAATTGAGAATACTACTATTGATGAAAAGTACAAGAAGATTCTTGATGGAACTAATAATCTTAAAGGAGAAACAAAATTACGAGAAGTAAAAACTAGAGTAAATCAAAGAGTTTTTCGTGACATTGTTCTTGCAAATTATCAGGGGAGTTGCGCTGTAACTGGATTTGCTAATCAGGATTTTTTAATTGCGAGTCATATTACTCCATGGGCAAAAGATGTGGAGAATCGATTGAATCCACAAAATGGATTGTTACTAAATAATTTGCATGATAAGGCGTTTGAGAACGGTTACTTAGCGATTGATAAGAATTACAAAATTTTAATTTGTTCTGAATTTAGGAAATCGACAGATGAATTCATTCAACAATATTTTTCTTCTTATCACAATAAAAGCATTAAAAAACCTGAGCGTTTTTTACCAAGCCCATTACTATTAGAAAAACATTTGGATGAACGATTTTTAGGGTAATAACTTCGTTGTCCTGCAAATCCCATAAGAATAAACCACTATGCCCTACTTCCCATCCGAAGAATTATTATTGGTGCTGTCGATGGCAGGGGTAGTAGTGTTGTTCTTACTCTACCAATTCTACAACCGATATACCGGCATAAAAGCGCTGGAACAATTACTTCGGGAATACTATCAGGAACAGGACATTGAGCTGGTAAGTATCTCGAAACTTAAAATGGCGGATAAACTTAAATACGGCGTTCCTATAAATCCGCTTGTCAGTTTTTATTCAACTCCCTTTAAAATCTTCAGCGCCTTGGATGAAACTTATCACCGTATGCTGGAAACCAAAGATGCTTCGGGTAAAGAACACCTTCGATATGTTGAAATTACGTTTACGGGCAAAAAAGGAATGCTTGTAAATGAGTTTGCTACCTGCGAATTTTAATAATGGATCACTCGTAAAATTCGGTGGAGAAGAATATCCATACTTCAATAATCAATAAGCTACAAGCGCGGGAAACATCCTTTTGCCCTATCGGGCCGATTCTACTCTTTGGCTTAGCCCAAAGAGTAGACAGAAAACCCAAGGCTGCGCCCAATTCACTCGGAAAATCTACGCGATGCCAGCTAAAATTCCTGAAACTTCCCGATGCTACGATCGGGACAGGCAGTCGTACCTCCTCAAACATCAGTAATTTTTTAACGCCGACACCACTTGTTTTCCGGTTCACTGGCCGAGGCCAGGCTCCGATGCAGCTGACGTCGCATTACTGGACGGCCTCTTTTGGTCTTTGCCCGAAGTTGAAATAAAACCTTAGTGAGAGCGGGAAGCTCCGAGGGATCGAGGAGATCACCCGTCCGAACTTGGGTTTTATGATAACGGAGGGGAAGGATCAAAAGTAGCCTTGAGCTTTTTGCTTCGTTTTTGTATCAAGACAAAAATGAAGGCCGCCGGCAGGCAGAAAATAACAGAAGATTCACTGTTGTCTCAAAATTGCAATCCACCAGATTTCACAGGTGATCCTTAATAATCTCCATTGCCGGGCTGGCGTAGCATAAAAAAACCTTACCAAATAAATGATAAGGTTTTAAACTGATTAGAGCAGGTGGAAGCCAAGCCCTAAAAAGCAGGGCAAAAGTATTCTTTTCTGTCACAATTCGTCTATACTTTGAAATAAAATTTTAATTCCCTGCTAAGCGCTCTCGTTCAGATCTGCAATCGGTGTTTTGTTTGGCAAGAACAAGAAAGTTGATCGCATCAATTCCGGGCCCTCCGATTTAGAAACACGTTATCTGGTATTGTTTTGATCTTTTCTGTGCCTTAGAAATTTGCATTCAGGGTATACTTACTGTTAATTATCATCATCAATTACTCAGGCGAATTGTTTAAATTAGAGGTGACGAAAAACTGCTTTTATGAAACGAGCATGAATTTTTATTCTTCAAATTCACAAACAAGAAGAATTAAAATTCATCGGGAGTTACATCGAATACAAATGGACTAAACAATTTTAATGAGATGAAAGGAGCATGGTCTAAGGAACACAAAAGGACATAAATAAATTATCATGCGAGTTCCACGGGTATCGACCATCAAATAGTAAAACAGAGATCGTATATGTTAGAAATACAAAATATTAACTTAATTACATTCGAGTGAAAAAACAAAAGGAGATAACACTAAATCCTTTTCAACTAAATGTGTTGCTAAACGAAGAGGAGAAACAGGATTTGCAATTTTTGCTGGAAAATGGTGTGTATTGTGGTAACTGCAAAACCGGTTGCCCCAAAGGAGTGGTGGATTACACTACGAGTCTCGACGATCTGAACGATATCCGCATTGAAGGGCACTGTGCTGCATGCGGGCATAAGGTGGTTCGCATAATGGAGCTGGGCGAGGATCGGTCTTTTTTTGAAAAAGTGATGGAGTTCCGCCAATCGATTCAGAACTAAGCCGTCGGTTCCCGGGGTCGGCACATCTGCCCCGGAAAGAGTAAACGGTTACACTCCGTTCAGTCTTTCATTTCTCCCCAATCCCACCAGGCATAAGCCTTTCAGTAACTTTTAAAACCGGGGGCACATTATCCTGTCTGTCAACAAAAAGCTCCGTCCTGCAACTATTTTTCACGTCCTGCAGTAGTTTTGGTGTTTTCTGCGGCTTTTTTCACGATCCTGCAGCTTATTCGGGCAATCCTGCAGCCTTTTTGCTCGTCCTGCAATAGTTTTTTGTAATCCTGCAGTGCAGGAAGGGGTAAAAGTCGTGCAGGGAGGGGATTAAACAAGCAGGGCGCCCTACAAGCTTGCAGGACGCCCCAAAATGGTGCAGGATGCTATTATTCAGCATCTTCGTCATTGTTGTTTTGCTTACGGTGTAGTTTCCGCCAGTAATCGCTACTATACCCTTTTAAACGTTTCGGATCTTTGCGGAACACATATTTGCCGGCTTCACGAATTTCATCTACCAGCTCTTTCATGTGAATATAGGCCTTGTCGCGAACGATCTTCGATTCGTTTGGATCGGCTTTGTCGCCATTGGCTTCAGCCAGCAGGTTGGCCAAAGTATCGGCCAATGTTGCAGCCTCATTTAATTGTGCAAGATCGAAACTAATGGCTGTCAGTGGCTCGGGATTTTCGCGGCCCAAAACAGCAATGTCGTTCAGATCCTGAATCATATCGGCATGGCCACTACCATCGGCAATGGCGCTTACACGACCTAAAAGCGCATCGTTTTTACGGTAGGCAAAACGCATGGAGGCCAGCAAATCGTATTTGAACTCGTAGGCCAGTGGTGCCTGTATGGCCCATTCTTCCTGGGCTTCCTGTTGCGACCTGAAATCTTTGTTCCAAATGGATTGCGCCTCGCGGCAGGCACCTGCACGAACAGGTAAATCTCCGATTTTGGTTCGGTCAATTCCTACCACAGCCAGTTCTTCGGCATCGTCTAAACTCCAGTGGTAGAGGTTTTCGGCTTCCTGCAACGCAACGTTAACAGGCATGCCGGGATCTTTAACTTCCTCGTTGGGAATAGCCTCAATCTCGGCTAATTTGGCATTGTAGTCTTCAATGTTTGACATTTTTTTCTACTTTTAAAAAGTTGGTAATAATTAATTATTGACTTTGGCCATCTGCAGGCTTTTCGGTTCTCAGGCCGTTTGTGAAAGCCTTGCAGGTGGCCTTTTTCGTATGCACGCCGGCATTCTATAATGGCGTGTACATGCTATTCCTTTAGCACGTGAGCAGATCGGTGTTAAAATTTTTACGGTAATTTCAGAGGGTTCTGGCTTAACCGTGTTTTTTGGTTTTTAACGAGTATAAAATTATGGAAAATACGGTTGGTTGTCAATATGTTATGTAGCAGGTAGAACAATTTCGTCTCCCCCTCGTTTGCAACAGCCTGTCCCGAATTTTTCGGGAAGGGGTTGGGGTTTCGGTCGATTGTATCGACAGGTAGAAATTATGTTATTTACCTGTTACAAACTTTTTAATTGTCGTTACAAACGACAAGATATTTACCCCTCGTTACAAACGAGGGGCAGGGAGGGAAAGGAATGGAGATTTTTGCCTGGTGTATAATGCCTAATCATGTACATTTAATTTTCAGAAGTTCGGGCAGTCAAAAGCCGGAATTGCTTCTTGGTGATTTTAAACGATTTACCAGTAACGCAGTTGTTAAGGCCTTGCTACCGCGCGAATCCTTTCGCGTGGTCTGGTAAATCTATAGAAAAGTGTTAATTTTAAACATGTTCTAAAAACCAATCCACAATGAGCCGCAATTACAAATTCTCTAATCCTGATGGTGTATACTTTGTTTCTTTCGCTGTTGTTTACTGGCTGGATGTATTTACAAGGAATGAGTACAAAAACATTTTGCTAGAGAGTTTACATTATTGTCAGCAAGAGAAAGGAATGGAGATTTTTGCCTGGTGTATAATGCCTAATCATGTACATTTAATTTTCAGAAGTTCGGGCAGTCAAAAGCCGGAATTGCTTCTTGGTGATTTTAAACGATTTACCAGTAACGCAGTTGTTAAGGCGATAAAAAACAATCCTCAGGAGAGTCGAAAAGAATTGCTGCTTAAACAATTTCAAAAAGCAGCGAATGAATCGTTAAATGTTAAACGGTATCAGTTTTGGAGGCACGACAATAAGCCAATCGAATTATGGAGCAATAAGGTAATCGATGAAAAAATAGAATATGTTCATCAAAATCCTGTAGAAGAAGGATATGTTACCAGGGCGGAAGATTATTTGTATAGCAGTGCTGCTGATTATGCTGGAGAGAAAGGACTGTTAGATGCTGTTATTGTAGTAAAGTAGTTATCAACCACGCGAAAGGATTCGCGCGGTAGCGGAGATTCGCGCGGTAGCGACGGAAGATTATTTGTATAGCAGTGCTGCTGATTATGCGGGAGAGAAAGGACTGTTAGATGCTGTTATTGTAGTAAAGTAGTTATCAACCACGCGAAAGGATTCGCGCGGTAGCGGAGTAGTAGAATAGTAACCACGCGAAAGGATTCGCGCGGTAGCGGAGATTCGCGCGGTAGCGGAGCCCAGCGTTACCAGCGTGGGGAAGGATTTATTCCGACAGGAATTGAATGGCCTCTTTTACCGTCATCTTTTCGTTGATGTTTGCCGCCTTTGCCAGCTGGTTGCAAACCGTTATTATGCCGTTGTCCAGAACGTCCTGTCCGTTGAAGATCTCTGCACTCATGCAGTCGACCGTGCAGGCAGGGATTCCTGCCTCGCTCAGCGATTCGAGGCTTTTTATGCCTGCATTGTTTTTACCGATTCCGGCATCGTTAAAAAACACGGCTTTTACGTGGTATTTTTGTGCATAAGCACCTGCGCTCACTCCTCCGTGCGATCCACATACCACGATATCTCCTGCATTGCTTTTGTTTAAAAAAGTTATGCTGTCAGTTACGGTAACAGTTGTTCCGGCAATTGGTGTTTGCTTTTGTTTTTTGAGGTCTCCCGCAGTGCTCTTTTCCTGTACATTGTTCTCTGCAGCGGATTCATCGTTCTTACTTTTTGTTTCGAATGAAAGCGCCTTTGCAATATGACTTATTTTGGCAATGGCCTCTTTCACCGAATCACCTGCTTTTATTCCGGCAGCTTCCGCTTTCGGGCCGGTGTGACTTATAATTCCGCTTTCCCAGGTATCTTGTGAAATACCAATCTCGGCGCTGTAATTATCTACGGCACAAGCCAGAATATTCGCTGCATCGTAATGGGTGATACCTCTGATTCCTGCCTGATTTTTGCCAACACCTGCATTGTTGAGAAAAGCAACATTTACGCCGCAGTTTTTTATGTGTGCGGCCAAATCGCTACTGCCTCCGCAATGCGATCCACAAACAAGAATGGGGTGGATATTATCGGATTGTAAATCCCCTAAACTGTCGAGCAGTACTACACCTTCAGGCAATTCCATAACAGAACAATTTCGACTTAACAACGAATGGCTACACATTCTTCAGCAACCAGTTCTTCCCGGGCAATTTGGCTTCCCATCTCGTAGGCCTTTATGTTGCCTTCAACAAACTTTGCAGGAACGTTTTCCCGAACGATCTGAATCATTTCGTCGTGCGGATAGTTTCTCAACTCGGCATAGTAGCCCAACATCACCACATTCATCATTTTGTTGATATCGAAATCCAGGTTTTTATGCGCATTCGGTTCGATGATAAATTTCGTATTCTCCGACCGTTTTATCATCTCGGTTTTACACTCAGGCAAATCTTTTTGCAGCCGGGCATTAACGCTGGTTGAAGTAAGCTCGTAGGTGCTGGTCAGTAGCACACCGTCTTCTTTTAGCGCATGCAAATGCCGCAGTGTTTCCGTTTGCTCAAAAGATATAACGTAATCAACATCTCCTGCTTTAATAAACGGCGATAACACGGGTTTGGCGGAATAACGGAAATGGCTCTCGACACCTCCACCACGCTGGCCCAAACCAATCACGTCTGAGATTTTCACGTGGTATCCCCGTTTCAGATAAAACTTACTTAAAAGATTGCTAAAAAGGAGAATTCCTTGTCCTCCAACACCGGCAATGATGATATTCTTTCCTGAGTCTTGCATATCTAATTTTTTATTGCTTCAAATTGGCAGGCCGTAGAACACAATCCGCAACCTGTACAAATATCTTCGTTGATCACTATTTCTGTCGATCCGTTATTTCCTTTACTTTCAATGGCCAAACAACCAACTCCCACACATTTGCGGCATTTTGTACACGCATCCTGATCGATGTAATACGGCTTTTCTTTAGGCAGTTTGAATTTTGTAACACAAGGTTTTTTCACAATCACCACCGAATTGGTTTTAGAATTTACCGCTTTCAGTATTGAGGCTTCAAGATTTTCAAATTCGTAGGCGTCAACAGTTACAACGTCTTTTACGCCGATAGCTTCGCATACTTTGGCAATATCCAGTTTGTTCTCCGGTTTGTAATTGAACCCAAATTCGCTGGATGCCACATTTTGTCCGCCGGTCATCGCCAGGCAGCTGTTGTCTACAATAATCACTGTCGATTGACTATTGTTGAATATCAGGTTCATCAGCCCGTTTACTCCGGTTGCCCAGAAGCCACCATCACCAATCATGGCCACAAAATTTTCGGTATTGTTTTTTGCCACGTTGTAACCGTGCGCCAAAGCAATACTCGATCCCATACATTTTTGCAGGGAATACGATTCCATATGCGGGAAACAACCAATAAGACCACAGGTAACATCGGCCGCCGCCTTTATTTTATGTTTCTTTAATACGCGCGAAATAAAAAGGTGCGAACAACCGGCACAACTCACCGGCAACCTAAAAGGTACGCCTTCCTGGGGTGTTCTCTTTGGTGCATCAGGCACCAGTTTTTCTTCGATAACATCGGGAGTAAAACGCATCATCTCCGGAAATTTTGGCCACAGTTCTTTCCCGATAACCGAAATGCCCAGATCCTTGATATTCTTCTCCATAATATCGTGGCCATCTTCAATCACATAAAGTTTGTCTACGTGTTCGGCCAGTTGTTTTATCTGCTTTGCCGGTAGCGGTGTAACAAGCCCAAGTTTAAGCACAGAGGCTTCGGGCAAAACTTCTTTTACGTAATAGTAAGGAGTACCGGCAGTTATTATCCCGATTTTTTTGTCGTTCAGCTCCAGCCTGTTTATTTCGAAATCGTTGCTGTCTTCAGCCAAACGGTTCATATGCGCAGGAAAGTCGTTAAAGCACTTGGTCAGTTTTGGATGCTCCGAACCCTTTGCTTTGGTCATAATGGTAGTCATTATCACCTTACTGAAACTGATGGGATATTTGTTTCTGAATTTTTCTTCGTAGGTATAGTCCGGATCAATTTTTACGCCGCTGCTGGTTTTGCAAATTACAGAAGTGATTTTAAAGATCACCGGAGTGCTGTATTCTTCACTTATCTCGAAGGCCTTTATCATAAGGTCTTTGGCTTCCTGGCTATCGCTTGGCTCCAATACCGGAATGTTAAACATATTCCCGTAATGACGGCAATCGTTGTAATCGTCGCCAGCAATACGGCCCACATCATCGCCAACCACCAATACTAATCCGCCGTTGATTTGACTACCGGCAGCTCCGCCCAATGCATCAGCAGCCACGTGTAAACCTACGGTCTTCATTATTGCCATACTCCGGTAACCTGCAAAAGAAGCACCAATGGCAACCTCCAAAGCTACTTTTTCATTTGTCGACCATTCGCAATAAATCTCCGGGTGTTTCAGATGTGTATAATCCATTACCTCTGTAGAAGGTGTTCCCGGGAATCCGGAAGCAATTTTTACACCTGCTTCAAAAGCACCTCTGGCAACTGCCTCGTTACCATTCATCATTTGCATTGTTGCAAGCTCAACTCCAATGTCCATAGTTCAAAAGTGATTCCTCTCAGTAACGAGAATATATTTATAGATTTTTAGTAAATGCGGGCAAAAATATATTAATTATAGATTTATTAAAACTTTTACTATCAAATTGATATGGATGATCTGTATTTTGCAATAAATGTTGCACGAGAGCAACCCTGCTAACGCGCAAATCCTTTCGCAGTGGTATACTGGCTGGATGTATTTACAAGGAATGAGTACAAAAACATTTTACCTCACACTGTACGTTATTGTCAGCAGGAGAAAATGGCGTGTTGAATGATGTTATTGTAGTAAAATAGTAAGCACCCAAACCCTTTCGCGTGGTTCTGACAGTTATTTTAGTTTCCCCCACAAACGCCCCGCTTTACGAAAAAGCTTTTTGGTGGCGTCTTCCATTTTTTTATCGGCTTTGCGGTAGGCTTCGCTCTGGTAGATCTTTTCAGCCGCTTCGTCTATTTTGGCCTCTGTCTTTTCAATCCAGTTGGGGTCTTTCTTTTCTTCCGGTTTGTTTTCCTGTTCTGTTGGCTTCTTCTTTTCTTCCATGTTTTACGGCTTTCAGTGTTACCTTCAAATGTAAGGAATTAATGTGGCAAATGAAGTTTAATGTTCAGATTGCGTAACCAGAATGATTTGAAAATCAATGAATCCGGGGTTGTATGAAATTTCAATATGATAAGAATATTTTCGTTTTGATAATTTAATCGATATCGCTTATGTGCTTAAGTCCCTGTTAGAGTGAGCTTTATTTCTTCTACCTGAGTTGGCATCATGCTTGTTTTTGCGATTACCATAAAAACATTTTGACGATCCATAGCATATAATTCTTTACAACAAAATGGATTAGAAAGAGGCGTACCTTGTATGCCTCTTTTTTGTTGGAAGTTGTGACCAGATGACGGAGACCGAAAAAATCTTGTTACCGCTGGGGCCTTGTGTGGTTAAAAAGTAAATTGCTTCTTCTGATGCTTGAAGCAATCCGGGCTCATCGGTGGCAAAACTTATACCCAGATTCCTTTTTTGGGCGGATTGCCGTATGAATCGAAATCATCGCCGTTTTCGCGTAAAGCAGCTTTCAGGTCGTCAACCGAAAACTCAAATCCATCTTCAGCGGCCATTTTACAAAATTCCTCCATCGAGAAGCAGTTGTCGTACTTAATACGAAACTGGCGGTCGTCGGCACCTTTATCCAGAAACTCAAAAACTCTTTCCTTTGACATGCTTATTCAATTAATTGATTAATAAAATGAAATTATAACAATGGTTTTATTTGATAATTATCGTAAAAAATCACAATACGATATCATAATGTAAACAGTGTGATAGTTTGAGTTAACAATTTGATATTGTTGCCGGGGTTTACTTACCTTCCTGTCAGTCCCGTAGTAACGAAATCCCAGTAGAAATAAATTAATCAGAAAACAAAAGTGCCTTAGGTACGAAACAATTAATTGACATTTTGTAATTTTAAATGCATAAAACACAAATGTTATGGCAAACACATACACCCAAATCCATGTTCAGGCCGTCTTTTCAGTTCAAAACCGATTGTGTGTTATTCGTCCCCAATGGGAAACCGATTTGTATCGATACATAACTGGGATTATCCAAAACAACGGCCATAAATTGTTGGCCATAAATGGAATGTCCGATCACCTCCATATCTTTTTTGGATTGAGACCCAACCAGACTCTTTCGTCACTGGTGCAGGATGTAAAAGCCAATTCTTCAAAATGGATCAATCAAAATAATTTTGTTTCGGGGAGATTTTCTTGGCAGGAAGGATTTGGTGCTTTTTCGTATAGAAGATCGCAAATTAGCCAGGTAGTTGATTATATCGAAAATCAAAAAGAGCATCATAAAACAAAATCGTTTACCGAAGAATACATAAAGTTTCTAGAGGATTTTGATATTCCTTTTGATGAGCGGTATATTTTTAGGCCGGTATAACCCTGGTTTTGTTTCGTACCTACGGCACTTCTACAGCAGATGTTTGCTGCTTTTACCGACTTTTCGTCCCTACGGGACTGCCTGGAATGTGTAATATATTTTTAGCAATATTTCGTAACTACAATGCTATTCTTGAGGAACAATATCAAGAATAGGATAACAATATAAAAGTCCCGGAGGGACGAAATCCCGGTAGCATCGTAGATGTGAAATATAAGTAGTGCCGTAGGTACGAAACAAATCACAGACCCATAGGGACGGAATATAGGTATCATCCAGAATGTGTGAATGAGTTTATATCAACCATAAACACCTAAAAGATCTTTGTATACGATCGTTTAAAATGATAACCGTATACGGCATAGGTTATGGCCATTGGAAACATGTCGCGGCGATGAATCAAACTCCAGAAAAACAGTTTCCAGTAGTATTTCCGGTCGCGGTCGAGAATACCAATAATAAAAACCGACCTAAAGAATGCTTTTAATTTGGTAGCATTCATTTTGTTTTTGGATTTTACCTTTGGCTCGAAGTCTTTCAGGAAGTTTTTTACCCGCTCGTAAAATGCTTTGCCACTGTATATGCCCCGAATAACCTGGTTAAATCCATTCCGGAGCTTTTCGCTGTCCATTTTCGGTATAAAATTCATGGCATTGCTGGTATTATCGCCATCCCAGTCATCAAGAATCCGCCCTTCGGATAGTAGTCTTTTATAGAGTTGAGATTTGGTTGGGGCGTTCAGCAAACCAACCATTGCCGAAATGATTCCGCTTTCCTGGATAAACTGTATTTGTCGCTGGAAAATATTGGGTGTATCGCTGTCGAAACCAATAATAAAACCACCCAATACTTCCATGCCGGCTTTTTGAACCTTTTTTACACTGTCGATGAGGTTTCGGTTTTTGTTTTGCACTTTGTTGCATTCGTTCAGCGATAGTTCCTCGGGCGTTTCTATGCCAATAAAAACACTCAGGAAACCGGCCCGTGTCATTAAGTTCATTAACTCTTCGTCGTCCGACAGGTTTATCGATGCTTCGGTGGTAAAATGAAAGGGATAATTGTGTTGCTCCATCCAGGTAATGATGGCCGGAAGCAGTTTTGTTTTTATGCGCTTTTTATTCCCGATAAAATTGTCGTCAACAAAAAATACCGACCCACGGAAGTTTTGATCGTAAATGTTTTGTAATTCGGTAATAATCTGATCAGTTGATTTTAGCCGGCACTGGTGACCCAGTAATGCTGTAATGTCGCAAAATTCGCAGTTAAACGGACATCCGCGCGAAAACTGGATCGATTGTGATGTGTATTTATTCAGCTTAACCAGCGAATAATCGGGTACCGGCGAATTCTTCATAGTGGCAAACTGTTCGGTTTGGTAAAGGTGTTTCGGATAGCCGTTTTCCAGGTCTTTAAGGAAATGAGGCAAGGTAATTTCTGCTTCGTTTAAAACCAAATGATCGACATTGCCGAACTTCTTATAATCGGCAGTAAAAAGCGGCCCGCCGGCAACAACCGGAATATTGAGGTGATTGCAACGAGCTATTACCGTAATTGCCGATAGAATCTGGGTGTTCATCGCACTGAGAAAAACATAATCGGCCCAGACCAGGTCTGATGAATGTAGTTTTTCAATATTCATGTCAACCAGTTTTGTTTCCCAATGGTCGGGTAACAACGAAGCCACAGTAATTAACCCCAGTGGCGGGTAGGCGGCTTTTTTGGAAACAAATTTCAGGGCATATTTAAAACTCCAAAATGTATCGGGGTATTCCGGGTATACCAGTAATATTTTCATCGTCGACTGTTTTTTTTGATTGCGTAATTGTAAAGTTCGGAACGATGATCCGGAATAAAAAGTAAATGGGATTAGAGGCCGGGAATAGTGACCGATAAAGGAATTTAGGGAAAACTGTCGTTTATGAGGGGCGAACGGCAGTTTTCCCTAACCCGTGTCTATTTAAGGAGTGTCGTGGTGTTGGAAGGGCTATTTTTGTTTGTTGTCTTATTTTTAACGCCTTGAAGATGGTGAACTTTTACATCGTTATCCGGCCACAAAATTCAGCCACGAGGTGTTCTCGTCGTAGCCATCAACCACTTTTTCTTCGTTTTTAAAGTTAAAGGCCGACATCAATTTGGTGATCTCCTGTTGCAGGAATGCCACACTGCCATCGATCAGCTCTTTGTTAAAACCTTTCTCCGAGAGGTCTAAAACCTGGTTCAGCGAAATTACGCGGCCAATGATCTTGCCCATCTCAACAAGCTTACGCTGCGGTATCTGCAGGTCAAGATTAAAGTCGACCTGGCCTTTTACAAAATGCACTGCCTTGTCGGTCAGGTCGTAACCTTTCAAAAACTGAAACAGGTTACGCTCTTTGGCGCGTTTCATCATTTTTACCAGGCCCTCCGAAATTTGTGCGTAAAGAATATCATTCGATCCTTCAAAGATCTGGAACGGACGGCTGTCGGCAGTTCCTCGTCCGGCAATATGATTAAGTTTATACGCCTTGGCACCCACCAGCTGAACCACCGATTGGGCAGCTTCCTGCATTAAATCGGTAATTACACTTTTTACGGCGTTGGCTTCCATTCCCTGCGATGACAGGTCGACATCCAGCCCCGCTTTTTCGCTGCTGTTGGCACACATAGCCGAGCAAATGGTATACGAGGCCTGCAGTTTCGACAATCGATGTTGCACGCGGTCGTAGTTAAACAGGCTTTTTCCGCCCACCATTCGTTCTTTGCAGTGTGTTAATGCCTCGTCGAGCATACGCTGAATAAAGCCCATGCCCATTCCGGGGAACTGCATACGGCTGCGGTGTAACAAGTCGAGCATCATTTTAACACCGGTTGTTTCGGGCACCAGTTTATGGGTTTGCGGCAGCTGCACATCAATACGGTTGCGTCCGTAGGGGATGGCATACAAACCCAGGTTCTCGAAAAACTCTTCCACCACAATATTTTGTCCGGGAGCGGTTACATCGCACAAAAAGAAGTCGATGTCGCGCTGCAGTTTCTCCGATTTTGACTGCTGACGTGCCGAAAGCAACCAAAAGTCGGCCCAACCACTTAATCCTGCCCAGTGTTTTTTTCCTTTCAGGTGGTATTTCGATCCCGATTCGGTGTACGATGTTTGCATATTCAAAGCATCACTGCCATAGTCCGGTTCGGTAATCATTAATCCACCCATGGCTTTATCGTTTAAAAAGCGATTAAAAACGTTTGCTTTTACCTCATCTTGTCCAAATTTTCCAAAAGGTTGCAGAAACAAAGCCGAGTTAATACCAAAGGTTAGCGACAATGCCAGCGATTCGTACGAGGCTGCGGCCAGCAAACCGATGTTTTCCTTCATTACTCCACCGCGTCCGCCATATTGTGTTGGAATACCCACCGACAGTGGATTTACCGACATAATTTCACGCATTACAAACGGTGGAAGTCCGCGTTTTAAACTCAGTTGATCGATATCGGCCCGTACATGAAAAACCTGTTTCATTTTCTCTTTCAGGTTTTCCAGAAATTCTGAAAACGGGATAGATGAGGTTTGATTTTTATTGGAAACCGGTGTTGCTCCGGTTGTAGCTACTTGCATAAATTCAATTTATAATGATAGTGGCTTTTTAGCGCCACCGGATTTACTTAAACGAAATCGGCACCATATTGTTCTGAGCAAAAACATTCTTTGCTGAATTAGGCATGAAATTTTTGAAAGTCGAACGAGTCCAAACGGCGGACTCTATTGCTTATCTTACTGTTTTTTCGTAACTTTTTGTTCCTGTTTTGCATGGACGAAAATGTTGACACTTTAGCACACAAATACAAAAACGACATTCGTGTCACGCCCCGATTGTTTTGTTGATGAGAGCTGAAAACCTAAGGCTGGTTGCAGTAGCAAAACAATTTTCAAAAGCCGGCGATCCCTTTTCTATAATTATCCTGATCCATTATTTACCAAAATTCAATACATGAGCTGACTGTATCCGAATCATTCTCTTAGGGGGGCTGATCGGTGTTTCGGGATCAAAAAGGAAGACAAAACAACTGGTTACCTGTCTGTTCGTTCATGCCAATTCTTAAAATAAAAAAACCATGAAAAATAGAATTCTGCTTGTTATTGTGACAATGCTTTTTGCTTGTACTACTACCCACCACGAGGGCTTAGAGGGTACCTGGAAATTGGTTGAATATGAAAGTATCGTAGACGGAAAAGCAACCTGGACCATCCCCGGAAATGCGGAAGGTGTACAACTAAAAAGCTGGTCAGGCGAGCATTTTATGTTTGTGGGTGAATTTATTTCAAACGGCACTACCAGTGCTAATTATGGAAATGGTACATACACCATCAACGGAAATCATTATACGGAACATATTACCATTCATGTTTCGGAGGATTATGTGGGTGCCGACGAACGATTACTGATTGAATTTAAGGGCGATACACTGATACAGATTAACCCGGTAAACGTTGACTGGAGCTACGATAAAAACAATTACCGCATGGAGAAATATGTACGGGTGAAATAATTTTGAGGATATCCTGTTAATTCATCCGCAGCGTTCGTTGAGCATGATACAATAATTCGCATAACAAACTTTTAATGACGATACTGCGGATTTAAAAGGCTTCGGGTGGTGTGAAGTCGCCCGGAGCCTTTGTTTTGCTCCTGATGTTAATTTCAACAAGAGTGGTGAAACGGTTACTTAATCAGCGATTTAAACAAAATTCCTGCCTGTGGTAATGAGGGGGGTGAACTTGTCTTAAAGGTATGATTTGTCTCCACCCAAAGTAACTAACAAGCCAAAAACATGAATATCCTCAATTTGTCATCTGGGTGGTATAAGGTAGTTTAGTTAGAGATTCATAGTAATACAGAGTGCAAATATTTCAGAATGGTATGTGAAAAGATGTCAGTAACCAAACGTATTAAACTCAGCGATTAAAAGTGATAAAGGAGAAAAATTTAATTGGTTACCCTTTTTTGTTCTTCTTCCGAGGCCGTATTTCGTTCGCGTATTTTGATTGCCTTATTTCCAAAGTTGTGCGTAAAAGTTAAACGCAGCACGCGGGGTTCAAAATCCAGTTCATAATAATTGTCGATATTCAGTTCAGGAATATGCGCTTCCCGCTTAAGAAGTTGTGTTTTGAAAACATCTGAAATGTTCAGGTTTAACCTACTGTTCTGACTTTTCGATCGCCACTGTACGCCAAGGTCAAGTCTGCCCAATGGTTTTTGCACAAAAATTCCGGCCAGCGATTTCGAACGGTAAAAACCACTTATTTCAGCCGAAAACTGCTTGTTAATTGTAAAACTCTGATTGGAACTGATGTTGTGATAATTCTGCTTGTAGTCGATGTCAGTTCCCTCATAATCGGTTGCCAGCCGCTGCCAAACCCAAGAAATGCTATTTTGCATTTTCCACCAGTCAGTTACTGTTATCGGTAGTGCAAGAAGTGCCGAAAAATTCTCTGATTTATCCATGTTCTTCGAAATAAAATACTGTCTCTCACCATCTTCACTATACACCGGCTGAAACCTGGAAATGGAGTTATCGGTAGTGGTATAACTAAACGAAAGAATGTATGATTTTAACTGGTAATCAATCCGAAAAATATCGCTCATAGCCGGTAAAAGGTTTTCGTTTCCTGCCACAAACGTTTCGGGTGTTACAAAGGTGACGAAAGGAGCCAGTTCGTTAAAGGTTGGCCGATCGATTCGTTTGCTGTACGAGAACTGAACGGTGTTGTTCTTGTTTAATTTCTGCGAAACATAAAAGGTTGGAAACAATTTTCCGTAATGAAGATCAACAATACCTTTCTCTTCTTTTGTGTCGAGTACCGAGTTCAGGTATTCGTATCGTAATCCAGCTGTTACTCCCGTTTTTTCAGTCATTTGCCAGTTTGCCGATCCGTAAACAGCCGTAATATTTTCATTTAGCCACGATTTATTGGTGAGTTCCGGGTCGTATTCCCACTGTCCATCGCGAAAATATTGTACGGCCACATCGTTGGTAAACCATGTCAGTGTTTCTTTAAATCCGAGCTCCCATTTTAGCTTTTCGTTTTTACTGTTCGAGTAATCCACAGCCCCCACCAGAATATCAATGGGGGTGGTTTTAGTAATCTCGATATCCTCGCCGTCAATAAATTCTCCTGATGAGCCATAATTTTCAAGCGTAAAGTCAGAAGGATTATCATTGTGATAGTTCAGGTAGTCAATATTAAAATCCAACACTTCCTCCTCATGAAAACGATGATTCAGATTAATGTTTCCCATGCCATGAATCCACTTGTTGAGTTCTTCGGTTTCTAATCTTGAACGGCTGGATTCTACATTGTCGGTAAGGTAGTTAATGTTGTTCCAGGCGTCCATTTCGTAATCGCGGATATAACCGTTTGTTAATAAACTGAGTGTGGTTTTGCTGCTTAAAGTATAGTCGAAACCCATCCGGATATTCTGATAAAGTACCAGGGCCGAACGAATACTTTTCCCATTGGATTCAACGATATTATCGTTTGCCGGAAATGAACGATAAGTGGTGATACTCGACCTTTGGTTGTTAAAGTTTACATTGTACATGCCATAAAAGTTAAACTTTTCCACATGGTGATTCAGGTTAAGGCTGGCATTCATTTTTTCGCGCTTTGCCACACCGGCACCCAGCGAAAATGTGCCGTTGGTTCCAAAGTCTTCGCTTTTTTGCAGCACAATGTTAATTATACCTGCGTTTCCTTCAGCTTCATATTTTGCCGGAGGGGTAGTAATCAGTTCTATTCTTTTTACATTGTCGGCATTCATTCCGTCCAGCATCTGCATCACGGCTTCCAGTGGCATTCGATTTTGTTTGCCATTAATTATCACCTGTACTCCGCCTTTCCCGGCCATCGAAATGTTATTGTTTTGGCGATCAACGATAATACCCGGAGATTTTTCAAGTATTTCCAGTGCCGTATTTCCACTTGATGTGATACTGTTTTCAACGTTTACCACCATACGGTCCATTTTTAATTCGTAAATGGGTTTTTTGGCCACAACATCCACATCCTGTATTTGCTGCGCTTCAGTTTCTACAATTATAGGTTCTTCATGAAGGTGGTCATTCGAGGTTTTTATCTCAAAAGGTGCCGACCATGCCGGTTTGTACCCAATCAGGCTAACACCTAAAATATACTTTCCGGGCTTAAAATCGGTAAAGATATAGGTGCCTTCCTCGTTTGCCATTACACCTGATACCACCAGAGAATCAGCTTCGTTTAGCAAAAGAACATTGGCAAACGGAACAGGGCGGTTTAGTGGATCTTTTACTGCTCCCTGTATTTGAGCAAAAATAGTACCGGAAATACCAACAAATATGCTTAGTAAAAATGCTCTTTTAAACTTTGTGATTTTCATGGTGTGATAAATAAGGATAAATTAGTCTGTAATTTACATTGATTAATTGGTAAAAGCAATAAAGTATTGAAAATAAGCATACTGTATTATGAGTCATTCTCGTTGTTCAGGCATGTGTATCCCGTTTAGGTGGTAGTATGTGCTTGTCGATTGTATTTTTTATCAGAATTATTAGCTCTCAAAATAGTTGAAATTAAAAATCAATCGGACTTAATATTTGGTATCCAATCTTTTTAAGAAAACAGGGTATAAAGGAAAAGATCAGCAACTGGGATATTATTGTAGTGTATATTTATGAATGTTCTCTGCAACTACTTTGTGACCACATCGTATAGGAGAACAGTTTAAATTGGAGGAAGTATGCACGAAAATAAACTGGCCTTGTTATTTGGGGTAATCGCTTTGCTTTTTTTGGTCTGGAATTTTATTATTGTTTTGATAATTAAAGACCATCTGCAGCAACGAGGCGAAAAAGTCAATCCTGCAACCATGCATTTTCAAATTTTTTCGATAGCTAAAAAATACCGCGAATTCAATCAGAAAGAGATGGGAACATCGGGCAAACACTACGGTACCTTTAGGATAAGTATACTGTTGTTTGCACTCTTTTTATTGTTGGGAATTTTATTTGTCGCCTAACTAAGCCTGCGGAAGAGTAACAATAACAGAGGTGCCTTTTCCTACTTCACTTTCAATATTTATTGTACCCCTGTTTTTCTCAACAAAATCTTTTACAAGAATAAGCCCCAGTCCGTTACTTTTTTCATTTTCAGTTCCTTGCGAATGACTTTTGGAGGTGATGTCGAATAGTTGATTCAACTTTTCGGAATCCATTCCCAGTCCGGTATCAGTAATTTGTATGGTAACCTCTTTTTGTGCCGAGGCGAAAGTTTTTACATTGATTGATCCGCCGCGAGGGGTAAATTTTATTGCATTGCTTACAATATTTCTGATAATTGTTTGGAGCATATTGGCATCCGACAAAACTTTTAGTTGATTTTCAGTATCAAGCGAAATGGCTATTTGTTTCAGATTTGCCGATTGTTGTAATTTTTCAACCGTATTTTGTATCACTCCTTTCAGTTCAAGTTCCCTGGTATTTACCTCCATCTTTTTCACCTGCGATTGCGACCAAAGTAGAAGGTTGTCGAGCAGATCGCTGATGTTTTCTGATGAATCAAGCAGAATTTTCAGGAGTTTTCTGAGTTCTCCAGCATCAAAAGAATCAAATTCTTCGTGCAAATGTTGCAGAAAGGCTGTTTGTGTGTGGATTGGGCCGCGCAAATCGTGTGCAATAATAGCCAGGAACTTGTCTTTAGCAGCATTGGCCTCGGCAAGTTGAATGTTGTTTTGGCGCAGCCTACGATTAAAAATATAAATAACAGCTGCAATTATAAGCGTAAGCAGAATGCCAATAATCATAAAAATAAGCGAAGTGCGGTTTTGTTTTAGTGTTAGCCGGTTGATTTGGTTTTGCTGTTCCAGTTCCGCAATCTGGTTGTTTTTTGCATCAATTTCGTAAATGCCTTGTAGCTGCTCCATTTTAATGTTAACAGCTCCCAACAGCATCGAATCCTGAATGTTTATCAAATGTTGCTGACAGTCGATAGCTTTTTCCAGGTTGTTTAAACTGAGGTAAACCTCACTTAGTTTGGTATAAATATCGAGCTGGATTCGTTTTTGGTTATTCTGAATAGCCTGGTCGAGTCCTTTTAAAATCAAATCCAATCCTTCGCTGGTGCGCCCGGTTTTTATTGAACACAATCCGAGGTATTGATAGATTGATGGTTTACTAAGCTGATCTCCTACTTCGGTTTTGCCTTCTAAAGCATCTTTCAGGTATTTTTCCGCCAAGGAGTAATTTGCTGATTCATATTCAATACGCCCCAGGTTTTTATAGGCATTGGATATACCGTATTTCGAATTACTTTCTTTGTGAATTTTAAGTGTGTATTCAATATTTTTGCGGGCTTCGTAGGTATTACCTGCCTCCAAATTCAAAATTCCGATTTGCTCGTAACAGATAACAATTCCGCTTTTATTCTGGTCTTTTTTTGCCAGTTCTTCATAGGTTGCGAGTGCTTGCTTGTAATAATCCAAGGCTTTTTCGTTTAGTTGAAGGTCGGCATAAATCCGTCCGAGCAGGTAGGCATCCCAGGCATAACCTTCAACATAATCAGCTTTTTCGTAGTTCAACCGCGATTTAATGATGTATTCAATAGCACGATCGTATAAACCATTTACCCTGAAAACAGTTCCCATCATAGAATAGGCAGCTCCAACAGCACGGTAGTTTTCCGCCTGGCGTCCAGTCTGTACCGACATATTAAAAGATTGGAGCGCCTTTAAATGATCTCCCAGGGTGTGTTGATTAATACCCGAACGCAATAAAATATCACTTTGAGACCATAAATCATCCAGTTCGTTGGCAAGAACAAGAGCGCTGTCGAGGTAGGTTTGAGATAGATTAATGTTGTTGATTTCGTGACTGATTCGTCCTAATGCAAAAAAGGCTTGCATCTGAAGTGGCTTGTCTTTAATCTGTTTTGCTTCGTTCAGGGCTGATAATGCTATCGCGTTTGCTTCCGTGTTTTCACTATTAAAAAGAAGCATTGCCAGTTCAAGCTGTGCGTTTATTTTTTCTTTACCATTTGCGTTTGCAACTACCCGACGCAGGCTGTCGTTAGGCACATTGTTGTATGGCATGGCAAGGGTAATGTCCTTGACAGTAATAAATTGCGCAAAAAAAATGCAAAGAAATAGCATTGTGCTTTTGTTCATCAGCGATATAATTTTCTGATACCGTTTAAAATCTCTGAATTGTAGATAAAACTCGTCTGTTCTTTGTCTAAAACTACACTTTTCCACACTTTTTAACAAAGAAAATATCAAGCTGGTTATCCTTTACAAATGGAGCGAAAGCATTTTAAAGCTCAAGTTTTTAAAAATAAAGGTTTTATAGCGGTCATGCATGAAGCCGGAAAAGCGCATTTTAATAAGTCGGGCAAATTCAGGTGGTTTTTCTTTTTAAATCTTGTAAATAATTTCATTAAATGTATGGCTGTATTATGCCCGAATCGCTGGTTTAGTAGCTGATATGAACGTTTGGCAGAATAAGCTATTACGCTACCTCACTTGCGAAAGTGGGATGGTGCCGGTGTTTGTTTTGGGGCCATATTTTCATTCCGGTTTATGCGTGAAAAACAAGTAGCGGAATATGGGTGTGAAATACCATTTTGCGCGCTAAACTCGGATTAAAAAGCCTCGATATCATTCCTCTTTTATGTGTGGTAAGTGCCAGAATATCCACCGAATCGTTTTTAATTGTGCTTTCAAGTGTGTCTAAAACATTGTTTCCCATAATCAGTTTGCACTCAAACTCCTTTTTCTCGTATTTTTTGTGCAAAATATCTTTCATGCCTTCCAGCCGGGCAATGTCCCAGCCATATTCGTCGGGTAGGCCTACGTGCGCACAAACTACTCTAACTTCATACGATTTTACAATGTTCATTAGCTTGTCAAGAGCGGTAAAGTCCTTTTCATCGAAATTGGTGGCGTACAGCACTTCTTTAAAATCGCCAACCGGTTTCGGATCCATATTTTCGGGGATAACCAACACCGGAACGGGAGCATTGTACATTACATCGGCGGTTACACTGCCAACTGTTCCCGGCCACGATTTGTCGCCACCACGGCCAATTACAATCAGTCGAACAGGTTGTTCGTTGGCAAAGGCCAGAATGTCTTCTTCTGCATAACCGGGCTTAACAATATATTCCGGATTTACTTTTTCCCATCTCTCCGGTCCGATACTTGATACCAAAGGTGTCAGAAAGTTTTTAAACTGGCGGTTGGCCTCTTCTTCTGCATCCTCGGTTTGTTTTAACAGGGTGGTGTCGTACGGATAAATGTCGCCGTATGGAATTGAAAAGCGCACCGGACTTATGTACGAGTGCATAATTACCAGCTTGGCATTCAGGTGTTCGGTAATGTTAAAAGCCATTTCAACGGCTTTTTCCGATACGGTAGAAAAGTCGATGGGGACAAGGATCTGGCCGGGTTTGTTCACTTTTTTCTGTTTTCCGGCTTTTAGTCCCAGCAGTAAGTCAACTTCTTTAAAGGCTTCGTTCAGGTCGTTTTCCAGTATTTTAACCCGAACGGTTGAGGTGGCTGCTCCTTCAATTAAATGTACGTCTTCAAGCTCACATTTAATTCCTTTTTCCTCTAAACGCATTTTCAAAATATGGGCACGCGCCAGAGGTAATACTACGATTGTAACTAGTTTTTCACTCATGGCCAATTAATTTTAGTTTCTATATTATTTATATGGTTTTAAGGCCGATTAGTTTCAGAAAAGGACTGAAATCTTGTACCGGCCGTATTTTAAAGAAATGAGGTGAATACAATGATTGAGTATTGATTTAGAGAAGTGGCAAAAGAATAATAACTTTAGCGATGCAAATGGGTTTGTTTAACAACGATTCAGAATGTATTTTTAGCAATAACCAATTAAATTTAATAGTATGACCTATGTTCCAAATGAATCGAGATACGATGAAATGCTGTACAACCGCTGCGGAAAATGGGGGCTGAAACTGCCTGCCGTTTCGTTGGGTTTGTGGCATAACTTTGGCGGAATTGATGTTTTTGAAAATGGCCGGGCCATGTTGCACCGGGCTTTTGATTTGGGCATTACACATTTCGATCTGGCCAATAATTATGGTCCGCCACCGGGATCGGCCGAAGAGAATTTTGGTAAAATTTTAAAGCAGGATTTTAGTGCGTATCGTGATGAGCTGATTATTTCGAGTAAAGCGGGTTATCTGATGTGGCCGGGGCCTTATGGCGAATGGGGAAGCCGCAAATATGTGCTGGCCAGTCTCGACCAAAGTTTAAAACGTATGGGATTGGAGTACGTGGATATTTTTTATTCGCACCGCCCTGACCCTGACACGCCGCTAGAGGAAACAATGATGGCACTCGACCGGGCTGTTCGCTCGGGAAAAGCCTTGTATGTTGGTATTTCAAATTATCCGGCTGATATGGCCAAAGAAGCGTCACGTATTTTGAAAGAACTTGGAACGCCGTGTTTAATACACCAACCTAAATATTCGATGTTTGTAAGGTGGGTGGAAGACGAGCTGCTGGATGTACTGGAAGAAGAAGGAATTGGTTGTATCCCTTTTTCGCCACTTGCCCAGGGATTACTTACCAATAAATATTTGAAAGGAATTCCTGAGGGATCAAGAGCAACCCGCGAAGTTTTTCTGAAAAAAGAACATGTTGAAACGGCACACGATAAAATTGTGGCTTTAAATACCATTGCACAGGAACGTGGCCAGTCGTTGGCGCAAATGGCACTGGCATGGGTACTGCGAGATAAACGAATTACATCGGTACTGATTGGCGCCAGCTCGGTAAAACAAATTGATGACAATGTGGAAACGCTAAAGAACCTTAGTTTTTCGGATGAGGAATTGGCAGCCATTGAAAAGGTATTAAAGTGATAGTTGAAGAGTATAAAGCATAAAAAAAGGCTCGCAATTGCGAGCCTTTCTTTCTATAATACCGTTGGTTTACATTCCAAATAACTTTTCCAATCCCCAGAAGAGACTGAAAATAATTGCCATTCCGGCAATAGCACCTGCGGCCAAAGTAAAAATAAAGTTTAATGGCAGCTTTTTTTTCTCATTCTCAGTGTTCATCTTAATGACGATCTGATTCTGATTTGCTTTCGTTTCCATTCAATATATATTTAATTGCCCAATCCTAAAAAATGTAAATAGTTTAATTGTTATTTTCTGTGTATTAGCAGATCGGGCTGTTTCTAATTTTATCTTCCCAGTCTAATAAAAGACTTAAAAGTGTGATACAAAGGTATGGCTTTTTTGTTAAACATGCCAAAAAGCATGTTTTCGACGAGCTGTTTGTTAAATTCGTGTTACGTGGATGTTGCAGAATAGAATGGAATGATTCGTGAAAAAGTCGTTTGAAAAAATGGGCATTATATAGCAAAAAGAGGAGCTTAAAAAGGCCCCTCTTCGTATCATCTTTTATGTATTTTCTTATTAAGTAGCCGATTCGAATTGTTTTAAGAATCGAACATCGTTTTCGAAGAAATGACGGATATCTTTAATTCCGTAACGCAACATGGTAATACGCTCGATACCCATTCCAAAAGCAAAACCGGTATATTTTCGGCTATCAATATTACACAGTTCCAATACGTTCGGATCAACCATTCCGCAGCCCAGAATTTCGAGCCAGCCGGTGTATTTACAAACATTACAACCTTTGCCACCACAAATCGAGCAGCTTACATCCATTTCGGCACTAGGTTCGGTAAACGGGAAGTAGGAAGGACGCAGACGAATTTTTGTGTCTTCGCCAAACAGCTCTTTGGCAAACTGCAACAAGGTTTGTTTCAGGTCGGCAAACGAAACATTCTCGTCAACATACAAACCTTCAATTTGGTGGAATATACAGTGCGAACGTGCCGAAATAGCCTCGTTACGGAAAACACGTCCCGGGAAAATAGCACGAATAGGCGGTTCGGTGCGCTCCATAACGCGGATTTGCACACTTGAAGTGTGCGTACGCAACAGTACATCCGGATCTTTTTCAATAAAGAAAGTATCCTGCATATCGCGGGCAGGGTGCTCCGGCGGAAAGTTCAAAGCTGAAAACACATGCCAGTCGTCTTCAATCTCAGGGCCTTCGGCAACTGTAAATCCAAGACGGGCAAAAATTCCGATAATCTCGTTTTTAACCAGCGAAAGCGGATGACGGGTTCCCAGTTTCATGGGCTCGCCCGGCATGGTTAAATCCAGTCCGGCCGATTCGCTTCCATTGTTCTCAAAACCTTCTTTTAGCGTGTTAATTTTTTCTAAAGCAAAAGTTTAAAGTGTGTTAATGGCCTGTCCAACCTCTTTTTTCTGTTCGGCAGGAACAGTTTTAAAGTCGTTGAATAATTGGCCGATCAATCCTTTTTTGCTGATGTATTTTATGCGCAGCTCTTCTACCTCTTCCTTGCTTGAAGCTACAATATTATCGATTTCTTTCTGTAACGCTTTGATCTTGTCTAACATCCTTGTTTGTTTAAACTGAGGTGCAAAGATAATGATTCAGATTATAGTGAATAAAAACCGGGCACAATATTTTAGACCGATTTGCCGGGATTCAGGTTTTTAACTACTTTTGCGCCACATTTATGGTCCCGTAGTTCAACGGATAGAATAGCAGTTTCCTAAACTGTAGATATGGGTTCGATTCCCGTCGGGACTACTGACAAAACGCTCTACGCCTTGTGTGTAGGGCGTTTGCGGTTTTTAGGGGAACGCATGGGGAACGATTTCGTAAATGTTTGGAGAAAGCAAATAAAAAATCCGATCCTCGAAACATGCGAGAACCGGATTTGTAAAGGATTATTTATAGCGACAAAACCTCAATTTTTTACTACAACAACCATCGTAACAACTACTACAAACAGCATAACTGCACCAATAATAATAAGCTCCTTTTGACTTTCTGCCTGCTGTTCTAGTATTCCAGACTGTGCATTTAAAAGTTTTAATTCTGCTTCGGACTTTGCATTTAGCTCCTCTTGTCTTGATTTGGCACCTACTCCAAGTTGTGGCAGTACAGGTGCGACAACAGTAGCCAAGCCTAATCCTCCTGCTAAAATAGAGCCCAAAATGTTGAAGAATCCTCCTCCTCCCGATCTTGCAGAAACACTAGAACCAGTATTGGAATCGGAGCTTGAGGAAGATTCGGAAGAATTTCTTTTACCTTCAAAAAGTCCTAAAAATGAACTCATTTCATTTTCATCAATTACAGGTTTCTTAAATGCAGATTTGGCGCATACTAGTGTCCCACCAATAGAAGAATATTCCCTGTTGTAATAGTTGTTAGATTCCATTGTCTTCGCTTTTTTGTGGTTGCTTTCCTTTTATAGCCTCCTTTGCAATAAATTCTTTGATGCTGTCGGCTGTTATACTTATCGATGATAAATTACCGTCGATGGCGTGCATTAAATACATGTTCACCAGGAAGGCAGACATGTTATGTTTTATTGCAGCTTCTTTTTCGGCTTCGGTCATTTGTTTGGTTACAACAATGTTACGAACCCACAATTTTTGAAGTTCAGGATCATAAAGACTGCCAAAATAGAGAAATGGTCTTGTTCCTTTCAGAGTATCAATTAGTTCATTTTGCCGTTTTGCAAAATCCGGGCTGAGAACATTGCTCCTGAGAGCGAACTCCTGGGCAGGCAATAAATTGATTAGAAGTTGGTTTTTAGTCAACTCTTTTTCAACGGTTACCGTTTCTTTCTCAACTTTTGGTGCTGGATCGTCCTGAGTCCATCGTTCAAGAAGCATCTGCAAAAATTCACCCTGGGAATTTGCGCCTGAAGAAGCATTACACTCATTAAATAAGATAATAGTATCTCTAGCCGCCTGTATTGTTTTTGACTTAATATTTGGATTAGCCATAACTATTAGTATAGGTTGTTAATTCGTTCAGTTGCTTCTGCTTGTCTTTCCGCTAAGGCTACTTTTTCATCTATTTTGACAAAACGACCTCTTTTCATTTTCTCACCAAGGTTTGCAAATCTACTCTCATTCGGATTTGGATCGTATGTAAGGCGCGCCGGGGGGCGTACTCCGGAAAAAGAAGAATATTCGTCAGCATTTGTCACATCTTCTTTCTCAGGTGCTAATTCCTGGTATATTCCAACTAGTGATTCCATAACTTCAAACATGCCTCTTTTAACGGCGTGTTTAAAGTTGTCAGGTTCCTTGTCTTCTTTGCTTAATTCGTCTTTGCCCATTTTCCACAAATAGGCTATTACTGCCGCAAAAACTAAAATGTAATGTAATGGTTTCATAATTATTTATTTGTTTTGGGTTGCTGATCTTCTTCCGACTCTATTTTATTATCTGTTGATGTTTCTCCAGTATCGGTTTTTTTTGTGATACTGGCCATTGAATTCTCATCGTCTTTTCTATTGGCTTTCCCGATAAAAAAGAACACGATAGCTACAATACATAGTAATCCGAAAATTTCCTTTCGAGTTGTGCCGGTCATATTTTCTAATAAGTTTTCCATGTTTGATTTCATTTAATATTGATTTCCTAATTTATTGAGTTTCCTGTATTTCTAGGTATTCAGCACAATTTCCGGGGTATTCGGAGTGTATTTATAGAAAACCTCAAGAATAAATACCTTGTATTTTACTGGGTTGCACTCCTAAATACCTAACCGGAAATCACACTAAAACAACATAATGAAATGAAAAAAACCCAATATGAAAAAGAGCCTCAAAAACCAATGTTTTTTATTTACAAGTTGAATATAAATGATGGTAAACCATGCATGGCGGGTTATGGCGTTTTGTGGCGTTTTAATGTGCAATAAAGTTTAAAAAAGCTAGAATTTTATTGATTTAAGTCCGAATACGGCTTTTATCTGATCTACCGATTTTGGCGGATAGATATCAAATAAAGAGTAAAGAGAAATTAATTCCTTCTCTGACCTAATCTCATGCTTTTCTCTAATCCCGGTTATAGCATCCTTTGGACTTGCAAATTCTTCGATTATCGCCCGCCAAAGTTTTGGGGATAATTTTCGTTGTTTTATGTCTGTTTTAAAGTTTGGGTTGTCAGTCAAAAACTGATGATCTTTGGCAAGGTCTTCTATTCTTCTACGAAAAGTTGTTTCACTCCACCCGCAAGCTGATCTAATGCCTGCTTTTGTAAACTTCCAGCTATATGGCTTTGGAGTACTCACGTTTTTCGTTTTTTACAAATGAAGTCGTTAAAATCGTTGTAACCAGGATAGAGAATAGCGGATTGATTAACCGCGTTTGCGTTCCATTTTCTAATTTTTTCAAATGCTTTTATTCCAGATTCATCGTTATCTAGAAAACAAAATACGTCAATAGCATTTTTCACGGCTTCTTCAACGTATGGAATGTTTGATGTTGAATTTAAAACAATGGTCTTATTCTTTAAATCGATGGTTCTAAAATAGGTTAGTGCGGAAAGGTAGTCAAAGAAGCCCTCAAAGATATTCAGGCTGTTTTCGCGCCCTGGGATAGTTCTAATATACTTGGGGCTTAAGCTTCCTTTAAAGTGTTTACTGCGTAGTTCGTAACCGCCTTTGTCGTTTCTGAATGCAACTGCAAAAAAAGGTTTTTCTTGGTTTGAATATGTCTTATAGTAGGCCTCTTCAAGGTATTTCATTCCAAGATCAATGCCGCGTTCTCTTACATAATTTTTTAAAGGGTACTGCCAAATTGGTTTTATGCTAATGATCTTGAACTCAGATGAACTTTCTTTTTGCTTATCGGAAAAAGAAAAAGACGATTTACAGTTTTCAGGTGTTCTCAAAACGTCCAGGGCTCCCAAAACGTTTGTGCAATACATTTTCATAACCAGGTCAACCAAGGAACCGCCCTCGCAGATGCTTTCGTCCCACCAGGTATTTTTTGCCGTGTTCACTTTGAAGCTTGGTTTTTTGTCCTTTCTATAAGGTGCTTTGTACCACCAGTTTTTTCCGTAGGTTCTAACTGGCTGGAATCCCTGTGTTGCCAGAAAATCAGGAATTTTAATTTTTTCGTTTGCTTGTTTGCAGTTCATGTTTTTTCTTTTTCTGTGAGCAATTGAGTGTTTTTATTTTCATAAAAACCTGTGAGATTGTGAGAAAAATGGACTAAGACGTAGTAAATCAGGTAAATATCTGTCTCACAAACTTCTCACAAAAGGATTTTATTTGTGAGATTGTGAGATTGTGAGAACATTGTGAGAAGAATGTGAGATTTATATAATATTGAATATTAGGTTTATAGTTATTCATAACTCACATCTCACTTATTTTCTATGAACTTATCTTTGCTGAATGTGTAAAATCTTCCCTGGCATCCAATTTCTTCTGGACTTGATGTTCCATTATTATTTAATCTGTATTTCCATCTTTTATAGTATGTTGATTCATTTATTGGAGTGTAGCCCCACTGTTTTAACACATCAATTATTTCAGTTTTCTTTGAGAATACACCATTTTCATATTTAAGAAGTTCCATAATATCTTTTGGTGTCAAAAAGACTTCGTTCTGCTTGAAATGTAAAAACTGGTCTATGATTACCTCTCTTATTTCTTTTTCAAGTAGTCCGGTTCCCGATTGCATTACTTTTTTTAGTGCCTCAGTCCACAGCTGTTCTTTTGTGAACCACATACGGGTTTCATTTGGTGTTGTGATATCCCGATTGGTAAGAAATTCTAGAAATGCCGGTATTTCTTCTATCATTTTTTTTCTCAGGTTAATATCTTCCGTTTGAAAGGATGGAACCTTTCTAATCCAAAACCTTATTTCATCGTGTGGAATTTTTAGAAAGCCGGTCTCATTGTTAGAGCATAGAATGAATTTCCCGAAAAATTCCTGTTCTATTCTGTCCTTTCCTTTTGCTTCGCTGTTTATGGTTCTGGCCGTGGAAAGGGCTTTTAACTTTTCGGCATCCTCGGGCTTGTCAAGAAGGACTTCATCAACTCCAATAAGTATTTTTGTAGACCATCCAGAATTGAAATTTGTTCTAAAATCCTCATTGGTGTTGAAGGTCATATTTTTACCAAATATGTCCTTTAAGAATAGTAAAAAAGTTGTCTTGCCGGTATTTCGTTCTTTAGATACCAGGCATAAAATTGGTAAAATTTGAGTCGGATGTTTCCAAAGGATTGTGAGATAGTCAATTCCAATCAAATATTGTTCCCTGAAAATGTGCTCTAAAAACATTTTTATTGTTGACCAGTCTCCTTTTTTCGGTTTATGAGGAATTGGCTCGTACGTATTGTAAGAATTAAATACCTGTCTTTGATAATTAACATGATTCGGTATTAAACAAGCCGAGTCATATTTAGCTATGTCTTTCAGTATATTTCCGTGATCTTCTCTGATTAAATTTTTATTCCACTTATACAAAATCTCGTTTGTGTCTTTTGAAGCCAAAGGATGGTGAACTATTTTATAATAATCCGTGCCGATCCTTAGATATTGACTGGCCGGATCGTTTTTGTTTTTTCTTTTTTCAGCCATGCAGATGAAAGTTTACTTTTGAGTAGATTCTTGTTCTGCTCTATCTTCAACTATTTTGAATTGCGTTTCTATGTCTTCAATTAATCGAATTAACTTCCATAGATTTTTGAGTTTTTCTCTACCTCCTCCGGTTTCTGGTAATTTGGTTTCGAAAGATGCAGCTTCAAAAACTTTTTCGAGGCTTATTTTTATTTCCCAGGCATTTTCTGATGATGATAAAAGCTCTAATAGTGCATGTTGTCCTTGTAACATAGTATTATTATTTTTAAAGATTTGAATTTCTAATTACTTCAAGTACCTCGCTTCTCAGTAAGAATTTGCCACGCTTTCCGAAGCCATATTGTCTAAAAATGCCTTCGCGAATAAGTTTATTGAGATAAGGGAGGGATCGTCCTATCAATTTGGCTGCCTCAGGTTTACTGATTCTTTCTTTTTCAAGGTCGGTTTGTTCATTACTACTCGTTTTTGCCTGGTTGGCTTCTCCTTTTAGTTGCAGATACCTTTCTTCTGTAAGTATCACACCGAAATGTTCGTTTTTCATAATTCTAATAATTTAAGTATATTGTGTTATAATAAAAACTATGCAATAATAGAGAAAACTATTAAATATATAGAAAACAGTGTAATCTAGTTATTAACAAAAGAATTGTTAATAAATGTGCTCTTGATTAATAGAAATTCCTATAAGTTTGTATTAATGGAGATAAATGAAAAAATAAGAAGATTAAGAATTGAGAAGGGTATCAGTCAGGCAGATGTGGCAAGTCAGTCAGGAATAAAGCAGGCGTCTTATTCTAATATTGAAAAACCGCAATCAAAAGGAGGTAATAAATCTATCTCTATCGACATTGGCAAAGGTATTGCAAAAGCCCTGGGGGTTTCTTTTAATGAGTTGTTTGATATTGAAATACCAAATAGTGATCAAGTATCACGGATTGAAGAAGAAAACTCTAAACTTAAAAAAGAAAACGAACAGCTTGAAAAAAGAGTAAATGAGCTTGAAAAAATGGTATCTCTCTTGGAAACGATTCATCACAATTTTAGCCGTGAAATTATGGATGCAATTGACTGGGTGGATAAAGATTTTACAGATGAAATCTATGCATGTTTAAATGAAATCACAGATAATGAGGCAATTAAAAAGGAGCTTTTTGATTTAGCTATAAGAAAATCCAAAAGGGGGGAAGAAGTTTTTAATAAATGGTATAGTCGATTTGAAAAAGATGTAGAAAATAGCAAGGTAGTTCGTCCGGAGGTGTATTTTAATGGCATTGAAAACAAGTGGATGAGCCGGAACAAGGAATAAATATTGGTGAAATATAACAAAATATATTACGGTACTGGAGCAAAAAGAGGTACAATAACTTATTTATTATACCTCTTGGGCGTACTTACTTGTAGTTCGGATTGTGGCGGCCCCTCTTGCGTAATGTTTTACGATGCTTGAGCAGATTTGTTCTTTTCTTTTTTCTTTTTCTTGTCAGCTTTTTTCTTTGCCTTCATTAACCTTTGTTTCATTTGATCTATGCCTTTTTCTTTAATCGTTTCTGATACTTCCAGGTAGGCGCGGATCGTTTCCATTTTTTCAAGGCCGGTGTATGACATTATTGTTGGGATATCGGTTCCAATCTCGTGCTGCATACAAATGAATGTTTTTCGCCCTGTGTGGCTGGTTATAAGCTCGTGTTTGGGTTTTGTCAATGTGTTAGGTCCTTTTTCTTTATGTGTTAATACTTCGAGTTTTGCATCAAGTTTTGCCTCTTCACAAGCTTTTTTAAGCATGCGGTTAAAGCTTTGGTTTTCGTATTGCGGTAGCAGCTTAAATGATTCTTTGTAGCGGTTGATTATATCAAAGTGCAGTGAGTTTAACGGAAGTACAACCGGTGTGGGGTTCTTGGTTTTTTGTGGCGTGTATATTAGTTTTTCACCGTGAATATTATCTTTTGTCAACCTGTTTAAATCGCTGTACCTGGCACCAGTTAAGCACCCAAAACAAAAGAAATCGCGTGCTTTGGCATAAGACTTATTTTTAAAGTCGTAGTACATTAGCTGGATTAGCTCATCATCTGTCAATCTGATTACTGTTATTTTCTTTTCCGGGGCACTAAACTTTTTGAATTCCCTGGATTGATGATAATTTCTTTCATAGCTCCAGGTCATAAAAGTTTTTATCCTATCGATTATTTTAGAAAAGTAATTCCAGCCATGTTCTTTGTCAAGTAATATGTATTCTTGTAGGTGGTCGAAAAAGTCAATGTTGACAGTGTCAAAACTCACTTTATAATTTGTGTCAGCCTCGAATTTTAACAGCTTATTCTTATTCGAGTTGTGCATTCGGCTTGTGTTCGACTTGTGCGTGTTCTTTGAGTATTTGATAAAATCGTCGTAAGCGTCCCAGAAGGTTTTCTTTTTCTCCTCAAGGTTTATCTCCTCGCCTGCAAAGAACTTTCTAACCAGTTCCGTAGTAAGTTTCTTTTTGTTTTTCAAACAATCTTTGAATAGTTGTTTAGCCTGGTATTCGTAATCATCGAGAAAAGAATTTATTTCAATGTACTCAGAGTAATATTTGTCACTCTCTCTGAAATTGTATAGCCTTTGAGTTTCGGCATTCCATTTTTTACACTCAAACTTTCCCAGGTTATTTTTTGTAACTTTTACTTTAAAAGGAAATGTTTTGATTACCGGCTTTGGATCGGCTGATATTTTAGCGCGAACCGGAGCAAAATTATTCTTATCTGTTTTGCTGAAATTGACGTGAAAACCTATTTTAGCCATACTGGTGAGATGTTATTTTCACTTCAAAAGTACAAAAGGGGAACGAGAAAGGGGAACGAATTCGGGAAAAATAGGAGTATTTTACAGAAAATAGAAAAATAAATAGCTATATAAAGAGTTGATAAACAGAAAATAAGACAAAATAAGAATTTTAACATAAATATATCCCGATTCCCGTCGGGACTACAAAGGTCGCTGAAAATCAGTGGCCTTTTTTGTTTATTAATCATGCATAAACACCGGTTTGGTAGTTTTGGCCAGTGCCAGCAGTTCTTTTGTCTCTGCTTCTTCAATGGGGTTAAAATCCTGCATAAACTCCAGCGCTTTTAAAAACAGGGTGTATTCGCCCGGTGGAATAGCTGCTGTTACTTTTTTTGAAAGGGTATAACGAAGTGCCAGTTTCATTACTTTTTCGTCGTCGATGGGTTTATACCAGCAATTTTTAAAGATCAGGTCTTCCTTTTCGCCAAATGTGGTGAGTGCCATGGCTTTTAAAGCCATAATCCCAATGCCTTGTTTTTCGGCTTCGGCATAAACCTGGGGGCCAAAGTCGCCGGCATTCCAGCAGGCAAAATTAATGGGGAAAAGTATCGAATCGAAATCAAAGTTTTTTAGCGCAAATAAAGCCGCCTTAACCGAATGTGCCGAAAAACCAATATGTTTTATTTTACCATCTCTTTTGGCTTTTACCAAGGTTTCCAGCGCGCCTTTTTTACCAAAAGCGGTTTGTACTTCGTCATCGGTAGTTAGCTCGTGCAGCTGGTACAAGTCAAAATAATCGGTTTGTAGTTTTCGTAGCGAGTTATCGAGGTCTTTTTGTGCTCCGGCAGCATCGCGTTGCCGGGTTTTGCAAGCCAGAAAGGTATTTTTTCGATAGGGTTTAAGTGCCGGCCCTAAACGTTCTTCGGCATTTCCGTATTTGGGTGCCACATCGAAATAGTTTACACCTAAATCATAAGCTTTGGCCACCAATTCGTTGGCAAACTCCTGTGGATTATCGTTCAGCATAATGCCTCCAAACCCAATTATCGACAACTCTTCATTTGTTTTTCCCAATTTACGTTTGGGAATGGAATAATCTGCCGGGAAATCTTTACCAAAGTCTTTTATTGCGGAAATAAGAGTTGCCATGATTTTGGTTTAAATAATTAGAATTAGTATCAAAGCTACAAATTTTTCTGTAGCATATAAAAGAAGTAGACTGGCTACTGCATTAGAAAACAGAGAATTGAAATGCGTGCAAAAGAAATTGCGAAGGCAGAAAATGTAAAAAAATCTAAAAAAATAGAAAAATATCAATCATTGTTTTGATAACTAAATACTTTTTTGTTCATTTGTATTGTCGTGCGTTCAGCACGATGTGTGTTTGGGGGTTAACATTAGTAAAAGGGCAGTTGTTGAACTGCCCTTTCTTCGTTTATATACACTCCTGTTTCAATAAAAGCTCTACTAATTATTTTTGTTGTTTTTTATAATGAAATCATTGTTAAATAGCAGGTGCTTAGCTGTTTAGCTGTAAATAATTATTCTTTTATGTACGTGTTTACACTTATTTATTGTACCTTGTAAGGGTTAAACTTAATGTGCTGTATATAGATTTTAGCAAGCATTAAGAGAAACACATTCAAGATAGGCCGGTTATTGAACCGGCCTTTGTTTTAATAAAATACTAATAAACCTTTTGTTTGTTTTCAGGTTGTAGATAGAAATTTTAAACGGACAAAATGTGTCGATTATATCCTTTTCTAATCATATTGTTTATTGTTTCTGTTGCCTGTAATTCAAATAAAGAACCAAAAACAGCACCCGATGTGGCTAAGGAAGAGTTATCGTGTTGTAATGTAAATTCCAAATCGCGGTTTTTGGTGCAGCCCGATTCGTCAGAGATAATTCCGCGAAGTGCCGGAACACAGGGAATGGTTTTTATTAAAGGGGGTATTTTTGAAATGGGGGCCGACAACGATCAGGCCCGTCCCGATGAATACCCGAAACATCCCGTAAAAGTGAACGGTTTTTGGATGGATGAGCATGAAGTAACCAACGCGCAATTCAAAAAATTTGTGGATGAAACCGGCTACATCACTGAAGCCGAAAAGGATATTGACTGGGAAGTGATGAAAACACAGGTCCCGCCGGGTACTGCCAGGCCTCCGGCAGAAATGTTAAAAGCAGGATCGATGGTTTTTACGCCGCCATCGCAGGCTGTTCCCCTAAACGATATTTCTCAGTGGTGGTCGTGGGTGGTAGGTGCCAACTGGAAACATCCTGAAGGGCCTGAAAGTACGATCTTTGGTCGCGAGAATCATCCTGTAGTTCACATTTGCTGGAATGATGCCGTGGCGTACTGTAAATGGGCCGGAAAACGATTACCTACCGAGGCCGAATGGGAATTTGCTGCGCGCGGAGGACTGGAAAACAATATTTACCCGTGGGGAAACGAACATATTGAAGACGGCTCGCCAAAAGCCAATTCATGGAACGGACACTTTCCGAACATCAATACCCAAAGAGACGGACATTTTGCTACAGCTCCGGTAAAGTCGTATGAGCCAAATTTCTACGGATTGTACGATATGGCCGGCAATGTGTGGGAATGGACGGCTGATTGGTACGATCAGGTCTACTATAAAAGTTTGCCAACTGATGAAATTACGGTTGACCCGAAAGGACCAGAGAAGAGTAATGATGCAAGAAATCCTTACGACAAACGAAAAACCATTCGGGGTGGATCATTTTTGTGTAACGACAGTTATTGTTCAAGTTACCGGGTGGCAGCCCGCATGCCCGGCGAAATTAATACAGGGATTAGCCATACGGGGTTCAGGTGTGTATTGGATTTTAAGCAGTAAAACAATTCACTACTAAGGGCCTTATCAGTCTCTTTTCTTTGCTGCAGTGGCTCAGTGGCTTTGGGTTTAGCTTGTCTGTTTATTGCCCAAGTTTATCTTACATTTTGTATCTGCTGATTAAGTAGTACCGGGTTAAAATTTGCAGAATCCAGCGATGATTTGAATGCAGGAAAGATGATGGCAGTTTGAATACCGGGCATGACCAGCTGATTAGTATGCTGTTAAGTGTTTGCTAAAAAGTTTATAATTTTATTAATCTTGTTCTTTTTCCGTGTGAACCGATGTAATAATTGACTAAATTTACGGCATTAATATGTATTAGTCAAGTGGAACCAAAGCTCAAAATATCAAATCTTCTAATCACCTACCGGTGTTTGTTTGAGTGCTGGATCTTGTATGCTTAGAATTTCCCCCAACAGTTACCCCTGTTTCTTTATTGTTTAATTTAATTTTTTTGAAGTCATGTCTTTAGCAGATGAACTAACCATAAAGACACCCGAGCGCCCGGCTGGCGCTGAAGGTAATTTTTATACACCGCACCCTAAT
>NZ_JBFHGM010000016.1:0-37129 GCF_041583095.1 Draconibacterium sp. | reverse complement strand
GTTACCGCGATTAAGGAGCTTTATCCAAAGGATTCAATAGTTGGATATTGTACGTTTGTACTAGCCACTAGCCACTAGCTACAAGTTACAAGTTACAAGTATCCAGTTGAGCGAAGCGAAAATCCCGACCGCAGCGTCGGGTTATCCAGTCTTGTAATACAAAGATCACTTCGGTCCCCGTCCGTCGTTTGCCGGACTGCTCCCTCGTGATGACGGCTTTTGTTGTACCGAATGCCGCGGACGGCAACGAATTTGTTTTCACTTTATACTTCTTGTCCGCGGCTGATACTTATCAAACATATCGTCATTGCGATCCCGATGAGTAGAACGAATCGGGAGAAGCAATCTCCCTGCTCCCGAGCGAATCCTTTAGCATGGGAAAAGCTACAAGTAGCAAGCATCCAGCATCCAGTACCCAGATACTTTCAGAGCCGTTTCTTAACAGTAAAGAACCGTTCTTTTTCTGGCAGAACGGTTCTTTATCAGTAGTAGTTTTTTTCGTGTTTTGTTCTTTTAATTCAAAAGGTCAATCGATCTTTTAAAGGCTTCTGTTTCCTTCTCAAAATCCGACCCGTGCCGGATAAAAAGTTCATGAAACTCATTTTTCCGATAGGCAGCAATAAAATCTTCCAGTCCGTATTTTTTGATAAGATAATCAACAAACATACCTGAAATGGAATAATTGTGCCAGGCATTAAAAAAGCCGGTATTACTGCTTATCAAATCCGGCGAAAGCGAATCAATATGCTCTTTTGTAATTCGACGGTCGTTGTTATAAGCATCTTTGTTTTTATTGTAATCAGTAAACTGTCTGAAACCTTCGTGCCAAAACGGATTCGGATTTTTGCCGATTGTGGCATCAATCACCGTGTGACCTAATTCGTGCCATAGTGTTTGTGTTTCCAGCCCCGTGATATGGTTGTTACCCGGCAACGATTTTCCGTAAATGGTTTGAAACAAAGGCTGCGCTAAAAAAGCCTGCAAATCTTGCCGCGTTTCGTAAAAATAAACTTTGGTAACAGGTACTTTTCGGGCATCCTGATGAAGGTAACAACACAACGAATCAATAAAATCATCCGTTGCTCTTGTTATTTTTTCCATTCGCTCTTCGTCGCTGAAAGTCCCGGCAAAAAAGGCTTCCATAAACCTGGTTTTCGTTGGATTTCTAAAATACCGGGCACGAAGTGTGTTTAAATCATTCAGTTGTTCAATATTGTTTGCATAACCATTGATTACAAATTCACTGCCGTGCAAAATATTTAAGGGATAAAACCCCAGTGGCATTTCCCTAAGCGGAAAGCTTGCCTCAACCGAATTTCGGCAGGTATAAAGATTTGTGGCACTGTCATTCATATAAAAAAAGGCATCGTCAGCACTTTCGTATAAACGATCCTTAAATGAGAAACCGTTTTTAGTTTGTTTTACCGGCATCTGCAGAATACTGCTGTTTTTATACTTCGAAAAGGGGCCGTAAAACTGCAGGTGTTTATCAAAATCATTTGCCGACAAATGCAATTCACTTTTGTAAGTATAAACAGGTTTTGCCTGCACCTGGTTCCAAAAGAAATAACCTTCAACAAAGGCCGAATCGGCATGGGTTATTTCATAATCTTCAGGATAAATAACCCACACGGTATCAACGGCGTGGAATTTCAGTACCCCGGAAAAATTTTCGTCCAGTGGAACAAAGTTAAGCGGCTGTCCACACAAACGGATAGTCGCAAACAAAATGAAAAGAGTATATATTGTTTTCATGATTTACGTTGTTGGAGTCGGTATTAGAATAGGCTAAGTTGTGAAGCGCTTAACCGGTTTTTATAGTTTGAAAACTGAGGCATCAACTTCCTGGTTGGCCTGGATTTCAGAAAAAGTAATTTTTCGTGTTTGCCCGGGCATTTTAATCGTTTGCTGAAACGATAGTTTTACTCCGTCAACATCGCGGTAATCCGAATAAACCGTAGTGGCGGTTGATTTTCCGTAGGGCATATCAAGTTCCTCTTCAATTTGAACAAGCAAATTGGTTTTTACATCAAAATACCAGCTTTCTTTTTGCCCATAAACCGACACAACATCCAGTTTGTGCATTTTAACACCATCAACCTTTTGTACACCCGAGTAGGTGTATTCCGCCAGGTTCTTTTCCCAACCGGCATACCGTAAAAAGGCCGCGGAATTCAAAAAACTCTGTTTCTCTTCGCCTGCGATATCACGTACAACTCCCAGCCGTTCTTCTTTACAATCCGATCCGTCAAAAACACGAACAACGCCGCCTGTTTCCTGCGATGTTACCTTAATGTAGTACCGATTGGGTGTTTCAATAATTTTACGATCAAGCAAAAAGCCCGACTCTACAAACTGTAGTTTCGAAACGCTAACCATATTCTTTATTTTGGCCAGCGAATTTTCTCCACCAATGGCCGCTACATAATTTTTTAACACCTTTTCGGCTTTTGAATCTTTTAGCCCGGTGGCAGATACAAGGTTTGATACGAAAAATAATAGCAGCAAAATAATTGCCGTAGTTGTAGTAGTTACTGTTTTCATGGTTTTTAATTAATTATTTTTTTTGAATGGTTTTTATTCGCCGGATTTGACTATTGTAATGCTTTTTAGGTTACAATTTTGAGCTGTAAAAACGCATTAAAAACAGAATAAACGACAAACCGAATTGCCGGGCTGGCAAACAGCAGTTTTCTGTCTGTAAACGTTAAGTTAGGCTTATCAGTAATCCACTGTTCCCGCGCGAATTCTTTAGCATGGGAAAAGCTACAAGTCGCAAGCTGCAAGCTACAAGTCGCAAGTATCCAATAACCAGTATCTAGTAACCAGTATCCAGCAACCAGTATCCAGCAAAATAAGCGTCATCAGCGCTCCTGCTTATATTGTTAATAAAAATTTGAAGATGCTTATCTTCAATATGTTGCAAAACATGGTTTAATTTAATTCTCTGTTATAAATTGCACATAGGTTAATTCCATACCACGCATAACCCAAATAATTTCAGGTTTCTGCATTTGGAGTTTAACCACAAACAACACTATAAATAAATTAAAATTATTATGCTTATGTCTAGTAAATCAGAAACCGGCCATGCCGTAAATGTGGCCAACTTTAACCAACTAATTATTTTTGTAACAGGCTACGGCGAAGCCTACAACCCATCAAACGAAGCAATAGCTTTACGCGCATTGCAAACAGTAGCCACCGATGCTACGGCAACCCTCGATGCCATTTACTCTGCACAGGGGCCATACAACAACGCCGTTGCTGCCCGCGAAGTAGTTTTCGATCCCTTGAGCAAACTGGTAACCCGCGTAATGAACATGCTTAAAGTATCGGGCGTTAGCAAAGAGGTTTACGACAGTGTAAATACTGTGGCCCGAAAAATTAAAGGCCAGCGCGCCACGCCAAAAGCTACAGCTCCCGAAAACGGGGAGGAGGGCGAAGAAACAACCGAAACAAAAACACGCTCTACCTCGCAAATGAGCTACGACAGCCGCGAAGAAAACTTTGCAAAGTTTATTCAACTACTATCGGCCATTCCCGAGTATGCACCTAACGAAGTGGAACTGCAAGTAGCAACACTAACTACCTTAAGCAACGAGCTCCAGGCAAAAAACAGCGCAGTAATTAACGCCGAAGTACCACTAAGCAACGCACGTATTCAGCGTAACAATATACTGTATGCACCCACTACCGGGTTGGTTGAAACGGCCGGAAATGTAAAAACTTACGTAAAAGCCATATTTGGCGCAACAAGTCCGCAATACAAACAAATCAGCAAACTGAGATTTGTTAAAATAACCTAATAAATGTGAATGATCGGTCCGGTTATACAAATAGCCGGATCGATTATCGTAATAAACTACCATCCTCAGCAATAAGTCAACTTAATAGTAAAAAAGAACAACATTGATTTTCAACAAATCAACTTACACTTTCAACAAATCAACTTACACTTTCAACAAAATGACTTATACTTTAAATAAATCAACTTACATTAACAATAAACCAACTTACATATTCAAGAAATCAACTTACATTTCTGAAAAACCAACTTACACTTTCAATAAAGCAACTTAATTATAAAAACAACCAATTTACTCCTTCATTAAAGTCATAATAAGTCAAACTCAAACCCAATGAAACGCAGAAAAAAGAAAAACAATACGCAGCAAATAAAACTAGAGCGTAAACATCAGTACAATCTGTTTTATAAGCGCCTGGAATATAATATGAATAGGATAGGCGATGCTCGTGCACTCGATACTTTCGATAAAATAGAGAAAAAGCTATTGCATCATTGCCGTATACGTCCCTACAAAATAGTTAATGCCGAAAAGGAAGAGAAAAAACTAAGCGCCAAAGAAATACGCTTTATAAATACATTTGTGAGTGATTTCTTAAATGACAGCCATGTGGAGTTGGCCGGAAAAAAAATAAGCCTGTACGACTTTTCATTTTATATTGAAACACTCTATTTCTACTATCGGAATGCAGAAGAGCAGAATAATATCCGGTTTCGTTCTTATTTTCCTGTATTCGAAACCAAAGAATTCGAAGAACGACGTTTTGATGTTTATTATAAATTCACAGGATATCTTGAAAAAATGGCATGGTCGTTTTCCGATCTTACAAACTATACCATTCGTTTTGTAAAACAGGAATACGATGAAAGACTATGCCAATTAAGTCAGAAACCTTTCTTTAATAATTACCACATTGAAGCCCGTAAAATTGACAAAGAAATATGGAAAAAGGATAATAATCCCAGAACAATATATCACCTCTTTCTGAATACAAAACAGCAATTTGTCCCTTTCGAGGTGAAAGCCGAATATTTCGGAATTAACTCGATGATGCATAACCTTAGTATAAAAATATTTATACAAAAACATGCCATCGCCCGAATAAAAGAGCGCCTCGGAATACATTTCTTTCATATCAGTTATTCGCTGGTAGTAATGGCCATGTACAACAAACCCATAGAGATAGAAACCGGTAAAAGTTATCTTTTTCCGGTAACCTACGGAAAAGTTAAGGTTGGTTATCTGAAAGCCGAATTAACGGGCAATAAATTGGTAATCCTTACCTTCCTGTTTTTAACAAATAACGGCACACCCGAAGGACAGAAGCTAAATAATATTGGTTTGGAAAAGGAAGACAAAAAATACCTCGGCATCGATAAGCTCGACATATTTATAAATTCGGATATTAAAAATGATGAGCGTTTAACACAATTTTTTAAAAGCGCAGATTGTGGTGATTTATTCAAGCTCGACAAAACATTGATTAATAAAGACAACCCGGAAGAAGTAGCACGCGCCGCTTTTTTAAACCACTACCTCGGGATAGATTAAATGAATCCGGAAAATTTAAGTAATACCGGAAAAACATAACAAGGTTAACCCAAACAACCCATAGCCACCGCTCGAATCCGTTAGCCTGTTAATAATATCTGCGAAAATCAGCAAAATCAACGTCATCGGCGTTCCAATTCTTCAAACTTCAGCCAACATTAACTGTCAACTACAACTGAAAACTGCTAACTAAACCTCACCTTCGAGCCAGGTTTTAAAGCTTTTCACTTTCTCGCGTGCCACCAAAAAATCATCGTCATTCGCATGTTGTACCTTAAGTTTTAAACGCGAGTTACTGTAGGTAATAACATCGCTGATACTTTTTAAAGCCACCAAATATTTGCGGTTAATACGGAAAAACAGGTTCGGATCAACTATCGTTTCCACCAGTTCCAGACTCTGGTCGAGCAGGTAATCCTTCCCATCCGAAAGTTTGGCGTATGTACCTTTTTCAAAACTATAGAAATACAACACATCGGCAGTTTCAATTACCCGAAGATGGGTACCTACTTTCACCAAAAAACGCTCTTTGTAATTTTTCTTTTTCAGCGAGGTCATAACCTCGTGTAGGATATCGGGAGTAAAAGAAGATGTTACGGGTTTGGCCAGCTGCTCAAACTTATCGAGCGCCTTTTTTAGCTCTTCGCGTTCAATGGGTTTTAATAAATAATCCACACTGTTCACTTTAAAAGCACGAATGGCATAATCGTCGTAAGCCGTGGTAAAAATTACAGGCTGGTTAAACGATGTTTGTTCAAAAATTTCAAAACTCAGTCCGTCGCCCAGCTGAATATCAAAAAATGCCAGTTCAGGCGCTTCGTTGTTATGCAACCAGTCAACCGTAGCTTTTACAGTGTCGCACACCGCCACAATTTTTGCTTCCGGTTGTAAGGCCGAAATATGCACAGCCAGCTGTGCCGCTGCCAATGGTTCATCTTCTACTATCAGTATCTTCATTTTTTCTTCAAGTCACGAGTCACGAGCTTCGAGCCGCGAGTTTTTCATTAAAGCATTTCCGCATTAAAGCATTCAAACCTCAGTCCCTCAGTCCTTCCATCCTCCAACTCCACTCAGGATAAGATACTGCAAACTGCGACTGCAAACATCGAAAATCGTTAATCATCATTCTTCAATCGAAATTCATTTCCTCAGTCCCTCAATCCCTCATCACTTCAACTCTTATAAGCGGAACACTAACCCGGAAGTAACCGCCGTTCTTCGAAACGATCATTTGCTTTCCGGTAAGGTATTCATAGCGTCCGGCCATGTTTCTCAGGCCTGTTTTGCTGCTGTCTTCCACCTGCGTTTTTGGCTGAAGGTTATTCTCCACCACCAATTCGTAATCGTCGGAGATAGCTACCACAATCTTTAACGGATTAGCCTTTGATATTTCGTTGTGTTTAATCGCATTTTCCACCAGTGCCTGCACCGATAGCGGAATAACTTTCCCCTCCACCTTTTCGTTGGCAATAATATCCACCTGAAGCGCCTCGCCAAAACGAATTTGTTGCAGGTAAATGTATTTCGTCACAAAATCGATCTCTTCTTTTAACGATATAATATCAAGATCCTTAAACTGCAGCACATCGCGATAAAATTTCGAGAGCTCGCGCGTAAATTGTTTAGCTTTTTCCACATCAATATCGATGAGGCTCCCCAGCACATTCAAACTATTAAAAAGAAAATGCGGATTGATCTGATCCTGCAGCACTTTGTATTGTAAGGCCAGCGATTCGCGTTTTACCTCTTCTTGCTGGCGTACCGCATATCGCCAGGCTTTAAAAAACGAAATGGCATAAATAATCGATGCTACGATAATAAAAATAATGTACTCCGCAATAATGGTTCCGCGGTTGTATTCCCAGAATGTGGCCCACTCACGATCCATAACATGAATAAACCAAAACCAGTTAACGGTCCAGATGACAAAACTGGAATATAAAAGATGCATAATCAGGGCACGAACTACGCTTGTTCCCGGACGATTTACCCAATCGATGTAACGTTTTTCGAACCATCCGAAAAGGTATCCGTTGGTAAACAGCGGGAGGCCCAGACTTAACGAATAACCGGCACTCCACAGAAACTGCCTGAAGGGGACTTTTAACGATCCGCCCATAAGAACAGAAGTTACCATGCCAATTAGAATTGAAATAATAGCGGCTACCAGCCAATTGATGATTACGCGCTTGCGCATTTGTTTTGTTTTATTTGATTTTTGAGTTTTCAAGATAGTAAAATTACAAATGAGTTGAAGATAATATTGTTAATCGGAATAGAAAGATGGAGCGAAGTGAATTACCTCAATCTCCATCAGTCCTGTCAATCTTTTTTTAATCTGTAATCGATCTCCATCAATCTAATGAACTTACTCTTCACACTGGCTAAGCAACTGCTCGTTATGCACATTGCCCCAGGTTGGCATTAAGGGATTGGTTAGTTGCGATGATTCAAACATTTCGGCCGCTTTTTCCAGGTCGGGTTTGGCTTTTTCGGCACCGCCACCAAAAAACTTGGGCGTATGGAAAGTATTGCTTCCGCGCAGGTAATATACCCGTGGATTCTCCGGATTTAAACGTTCCGCCTGTTTAATGGCATCCGATGCTTTCATCGAATATTTGGCGCCCTTGCTCATGTCGGTTATCCGTATCTGATACAACAAAGCCTGCAAAGCATAAATTTCTGATTCGTCGTCGTTTGTTTTCATCAGCCTATCCACCAAAGCCTGCGCTTTGTCCAATTGGGCATGTTTGGCATCGGTATCCATTTCATCAAAAAAGGTAGAGCGAATAAAACAATACGCTGCATAATAGTTCGGCAGCCATTTGTCTTGTTCGGCATTGCCAATACGCTCAAACTGGTTGGCTAAGACCTGCAGTTCGGCAGAAGTGTGCAGCTGGTATAATTTGTCGATGTTTGTTTTCATGGTTTCTTCGTACTTCGAAGAAAAAACGGTAGTTGATATGGCTACGAGTAAGATGGTGATAATTGTTTTCATGACTTTAAGTATTAATGATTATTACTGTTTGATTTATTTGCTGATTCAAAGTTCCGCTGAAAAGGGCACTTTTGAAATTCTTCCTTACCGAACTGTTGATTTTATGAGATGAATTGTAGCTTTTGGATAATTCTTTGTGATAGAGTGGAACTCGAGATTCCATTAAAGTTGTTGTTTTTTCAGATTAATATAGTTAACCACCCCACCGCCGTAAACGCGGTACCCCCCTCCTGGAAGGAGGGGAAGTTTTCGTGCTGCACACATGGTTGTTATTTTAGATTTTAAATTGGAATACGAAATTTCTCCTCCTTTTAGGAGGAGTACATCCCGACTTATCGGGATGGGAGGTGGTTAATAAAACCAAATTAGAACTTTCTTTAAAAATTCAGGAAAAGACCAATAAATACAAAACGTTTCAAATCGCGTTTTACCGGAACAAGCGAGTAGTTGCCCTGGGCATCGGCAACATTTATGGGGCGGTAGCTCAGCACATTGTTATTTCCCAAAACATTGTTTACCGAGCAGTACAACACCGAATATTGATTGCCAATGTAAAACACATGGCTCATATTCAGACTAAGATCGGAATACATTTTGGTGCGCTCGCTGTTAAACTTCGAAGAATTAGGATCATTGAACGGACGTCCGCTGGCAGCTGTAAATGAAGCGCCAAACTGCGTGTTTATTTTATTCACCCAATATTTTCCCACTACCGAAAAATTGTGGTCGGAAATAAAATAAGGGGTAGCTTTTTCAGGGTAATACTGGTATTTTCGTTTGGTATCGATGTAGGAATAGGTAACCCAGTAATCGAATCCTTTTATACTCTTCTGGTCGCGCCAAAAAATATCGAAACCTGCGGCATAACCGCTTCCATCGTTCAGCAGATTTTCCGGCAATCCGTTTTCGCCCACCGAATAAGTTATCAGGTCATTGTATTTTTTGTAATACGCTTCGGTGCGGAACAAACGCTCCGAGTTATCACCAAATTGGTAGCTGAGAATGTAGTGCATCGCCTGCTCAAATTCCAGATCGGTGTTTATTTTCAGGTAGTCTGCTTGTGGCGTTTGATAATACAATCCCCAGGCACCAGACAATTGTGCTTTTTCTCCGGTTTTTAAAGCCAGGGCAAAGCGTGGCGCCATGTTCAATTTATTAATCACCGACGAGTATTCGGTGCGCAATCCCGGACGTATACCAAAGTTTTTTGTGAATTTGATCTCCGGCTCTACAAAAGCTCCAAGCAAATGGTCGTCGAAAGAGCCATTGTACGTTGCGCCTTCATTTTCAATGTAATCCTGATCGTATTTGTTGTAAGTTTCATTAGCTCCCCAGGTTAGTTTCACACCTTCGGAAAGATCATGCACGAGGGCAAATCGCGATTCAATATTCAGTTCTTTGGTATTTACATCGTCAGCTCCCAATCCCAAACGGTTGTCCTGATAGGTGGAAGAAATTCCGATGCGATAGCACGATTTTTCTGAAAAACAGTCGCGGTACGAAAGATTGGAATAAACTGTTCCTCCTCTGCTGCTGATCTTCATTTTTTCTCCGTCGTTACCGGCCGGAACGAGGTACGCGAGGTCGCCATAATCGGCCGTAACATAAGCTTTAAGCATACCTCTTGAGCTTGTTTTATGGCGAAAAACTGCAGTTCCGTTTACCGACTCCACAGGTTTTTCCCAATCCACATTACTTTTAAAAACCTTGTCGTATAAACTAAGGTTGGTATATCCACCCGATACATTCAATGATGTATTTTCCCAACGTTCGGTGCGGTTGGCCTCGGCTCCAATGGTCATTAACGAAATGCCGGTGTTGTCTGCTTCCGGAAGATCGGTAGATTTCAATACCAAAACAGAAGACAGTGCTTGGCCGTACTCGGCAGAATAACCGCCTGTGTTAAATTGAACACCGCTAAATAATGAAGGTGCGAATCGGCCGCGCGTTGCCACATCGGGAGTTTTGGAGTAATAAGGTTTTGTTGCAACCAGCCCGTCGATGTAGGTGGAAGTCTCATAAGCATCGCCACCACGCACCAGTAAACGTCCGTCGTCGGCAGAAGCCTGTGTACCGGGCATAGTGCGAATGGCCGCCATTATATCGCCGTTGGCACTTGGCGTAGTGTACACATCCAGCGACTTCATTACTGAAGCCCGCGATTCATCGTCGGCAGCAAAACTTCCTGCAGTTATGGTAACCGCATCAATACTGTTTACACTTTCCTGCAGTTCTATCTGCATTACCATGTTGTTTTGCAAATCAATTGTTTGGCTCCAGGTTTTGTAGCCAATAAAAGATGCTACCAGTGTTTGTTGGCCTGTTTCTGTTGTTTCAAAACTGAAATTTCCTTCACCATCCGAACTGGCACCGTCGTAAGTGTTTTCAAGGTAAATATTCACTCCCGGAATGGGCTCTCCGTTCTTGGTAACAACTTTTCCGGATATGTTTATCTGCGCAGAAGCAAGGACCGACAGAAAAATGAAACTAAATGTTAAAAGTGTTTTCATGACTTGTTGTGTTGTTTTCTGCTTCAAAATTCCGCCGAAAACTTTAACTCATGAAATTTGCTTTACCGAACTGTGGAATTTGTGGGATGAATTGTCGCTGCAAGGATATTAGAGATTGATGAGGTGGGGGAGTAAGTGATTTAAAATACGATTGCTTCAACAAATCAGGTATAAAAAAAGAGGGTGCCCGGGCAGTTTTACTCCCAAGTACCCTCTTTCTCCGAAAAAGTATCCCGTGAACTGAAACAATTTCTTTTTCCTAATTGTTTCAAAGCACGAACTTCAGTCTTACTTTTATAATGTTGTTCGATACCACTCCGAACTACGGCCCAGCATACGTATTCCGGCAACAAAACCTTTTAGTTTCAGCAAATCTTCGCCTTCCATCCAGCTGTAGCAATCGTAGGTTTTCCCCGATTTTGGATCGTAAATTGTTCCGTTTATCCATTCTTCTTTTTTGGCATCGTATTCAAAGCCTTTAAGAATTTGTATCCCCACCACCGAGCGGTCGCGTAATGCCGGATCCGGGTTTTCATCATCTTTTGGAGGTGCTCCGTTTTCATATTTCTCAGGAATCATGTACACAATGGTACCAATGTATTTTCCATCTTTTTTCTCTACTTCAATCTTAGTGGTTTTTTCGTCATTCCACCACACACCAACAATTTTATCGGCTTCCTGTGCAAAACCGGCCAGTGCATAAATTCCAAGGAAAAAAAGAATTACAAGCTTCTTCATAATGTCTGATTTTGAATTATTTTTAAGGATTAAATATAGAAAATTCGGAGAGTAATCCATTGTCCCAAAAAATCAATTTCAAAATGAATACTTTAAAACGTGTATTATTAGGAGTGCTTGGCTTCCTTGTTCTTGCTGTTGTTGTTGGCTTTGCGGTGTTGCAGAATGTTAAAACTTCGGCAGTGCCTGATTATAACGAAAGCCTGAAACTGGAAGGACTCAGTGAGCCGGTTTCCATATTTCGCGATGAGCACGCCATTCCGCATATTTACGCCGAAAATGAAGCCGATTTGTACCGTGCTGTGGGTTTTGCGATGGCACAGGACCGGCTGTGGCAAATGGATTTATTGCGCCGCGTAACACAGGGACGACTATCAGAAATATTGGGAAAGGACCAGCTGGAAACCGACCTGATGATGCGTGCACTTCGTATTCAGCAGAAATCGGAAAAGATACTGGCAAGTTCATCGCCTGAAATTGTGGCTGCGCTCGAAGCGTATTCCGATGGTATAAACCAGTACATCCGAAAATATCCGCTGCCTCCCGAGTTTAAAGTATTGCAGTATAAACCGGAGCCTTGGGAACCGGTGCATTGTATAAATCTGATTGGTTACATGTCGTGGGATTTATCCATGGGATGGGGAACCGAATACTATTTGCACCAGTTGCGTGCAGAAGTCTCGGATGAGAAAATTGCTGAGCTGATTCCCGATCTGAAAAACCATAAAACAGCCATTTATCCCGAGTTTGGGAATATTGAGATAGAGGCAGCTGAAACTTTACTATCCGCCACCGAAAATTTAACGGAATTAGGCGCGGAGATTTTTAACGGTAGTAACAACTGGGCGGTCGCCGGTAAAAAAAGCAAAACCGGAATGCCGCTTTTGGCTAACGACATGCATTTGGGTTTGTTTGCTCCGGGAATCTGGTACCAGATGCACCAGGTTGTTGAGGGGAAAATGAATGTAACCGGCCTTGTGGTTCCCGGGCAGCCTTTTGTGATTTGTGGCCACAACGACAGCATTGCCTGGGGAATGACCAACGTTATGGTAGACGATCTCGATTTTTATGCCGAGAAATTAAACGAAGATTCAACAAAATACTGGTTCGACGGAGCCTGGCACGATCTCAACATTAATAAGGAAACCATTAAAACCAAAGAGGGCGAGGAGTTTGAAGAGGAACTGAAGTTTACCCACCGCGGCCCCATGGTGAATCGTTTTAAAAAGGAAAAAGAAACGCCACTTTCTATTCGCTGGCTGGGCAATGAAATGAGCAACGAGATTCGCACCGTTTTTCTGTTGAACCGTGCCAACAACTGGAGCGATTTCCGCAGTGCTGTAAGCACGTTTAAATCGGTGAGCCAAAATGTGGTTTATGCTGATGTGAAAGGAAATATTGGTTTACAATGCAGCGCCGGAATACCCATTCGCGCCGGTTCGGGTATTCAAATTTATCCGGGCGACAGCAGTAAATACGACTGGCAGGGAATGGTTCCATTCGAGGAACTGCCTTACGAGTTTAATCCGGAAAGAGGCTACGTGTCGTCGGCCAACAACAAAACGGCGCCCGACGATTATCCGTATTACATCAGTCACTGGTTTGCAACACCAAGCCGGATCGACCGGATTAGAGAAATGCTGGAAGAAAAGGAAAAGCTGGGAATCGATGATTTTAAAGCGATGCATAGCGACTGGAAATCGAAAACGGCAGAGCAGATGACAACGGTTTTTGTTGAGTCGTTACAAAAGCAAGCGGATTTTAATGAAACAGAAAAAGCGGCTTTCAATAAATTAGAAAGTTGGGATTATAACCTTACACGTGAGAGTCAGGCAGCCTCCATTTTTGAAATTCTGTACCGAAAATCGATGGAGAATCTGGTTAAAGATGAGTTGTCGCCTGAGTTATTCCAGGGAATGTTAGGACAGAAAATGTTACTGGAAAACCTGATGATAAACCTGCTGGCTGAAGGACAATCGCAATGGACCGACAATGTTTTGACCGATAAAAAAGAAACTTTTGATGATATTATTGCCCAATCGTTCAGGGAAACCGTTACCGACCTGACCATCCAATTTGGATCGGATATTGAACAATGGAAGTGGGGCAGCATTCATACAATCACCTTAAAACATCCGCTTGGTGTTGTTTCGGTTTTGGATAGAGCGCTAAAACTTAACCGCGGGCCTTTTGAAGTTCCCGGAAGTTTTCATACGGTATGCCCGTATTCGTATTCGTATAAAAAATTGTATGAAACCGTGCACGGCGCATCACACCGACATATTTTCAGCACAGCTAACTGGGACGATTCACAGACCGTTATTCCAACCGGAACCAGTGGTATTCCGGCCAGCGATTTCTACCTCGATCAAACCGAGAAGTATCTCGGTAACGACTATCATCCGGATCTGTTTTCAAAACAAAACGTGGGAAATAACGCCCGTTTTGAAATGCAATTAAAACCGGAATAATGCCGCTTACCCCCAACCCCTAAAGGGGAGCTAGTCCCCTTCAGGGGATTTAGGGGCAAGTTCAATTTGCTTTTTGTGATAAACTAAGTTCTTATTCTGTTTGTTCCCTTTAAAAAATAAGCGCAGCGTTATGAGCAAAACTTCACCGGCACCAATTTATGTTGTATCAGGCGGAACAGGAATCGCCGGTAACAACCTGGTTCAGGCCTTATTGATTCAGTACCCTGAAAACAAAATTCCGGTTGAGATAATCGGAAGAGTGACCACCGAAGACGAAGTTTTCGATATTATCATGAAAGCGAAGGCCGATAACGGACTGATTGCTCATACGATGGTTAACCCTGACCTGCGACACAAAATCAATGAGCTGGGAGCAGAGTTTAAGGTTCGCGTGATTGATTTAATGGGTGAACTGGCCAACTATTTGGACGATACGCTTGATGTAGAGCCAATGGTGCATCCGGGCTTATACCGCGAAATTAATCACCAGTATTTCGATCGGATCGATTCAATCGAATTTACGCTGTCGCAAGACGACGGGATGAGCCCCGCGCGTTTACGTAATGCCGAAATTATTTTAACCGGTGTTTCGCGTGCCGGAAAAACTCCGCTTAGTGTTTACCTGGCCATGTACGGATGGAAAGTGGCAAATGTGCCGCTGGTGCCGGGGGTTCCACCGCCCGATGAGCTGTTTCAGGTGGATCCTAACCGTGTGTTTGGGTTACATATTGGTGCCAACCAGTTAATTGCACATCGTCAGAAAAGAATTGCAAGTTGGGATAATCACCATGTTGAATCATACGTCGATCAACGTGCCGTACGCGAAGAGATTCGGAAAGCCATGTTTATTTTCGATCGGGGAGGATTTACGGTCATCAACGTTTCCAACAAACCTATTGAAAGTACGGCCAACGAAATTTTGTCGTACATGTCGAAACGATTTTCATATCGTGGGCGAAAACTGGTGTCGCCTTACAGTGGTCCGGTTGAACCGGGGCAGGAATAAAAGGGCAAACTACCGGGATAACAACCTAGAATAATTACCCTCTGTAAAGTTTCAGGCAACAGCTGTGCAGGTTTTTTCAATTAAATGTGTCAAATGTTTATAACGGTTTTTGTAATTGTTAACTATGGCTCATAAATAATTTTACTGCCATTTGTTAAACAAAATGCGAAAGTCTTTGTAATTTAATACACAAGAACTTGATTGTAAATTCAAAAAACCATGATAAGACTAACAAAATTCAGTTTGGTTTTCTTGTTATTTCTGGCTGGTAACGTTTACGCACAAGACGAGTTGTTAACTATTCAACAGGCCGTAGAACAGGCTGTCTCTAACAATGCCGGGCTTAACCAGATGCGGGCGCTTCTGGTTCAAAAAGAAAACGAGTGGAGAATCAACACGGGTGTTTCAGCTCCCGAAATCAGTTATTTTAAAGAAGGTATCAGCGATGATCCAACGGCACCGTTTGCCGAAAAGCGTGTGGCCATTACACAGGAAGTGGATTTTCCCTTAAGGTCGGTTTATCGCGTTAAAGCTTTGAAGCAGGAAGTGGAGGCGCAACAAAATGTTATTGTTGCTAAAGAGAAGGAAATCAGTTCTCAGGTAAAAAGTAAATACATTGAAGTGGTGTATGCCCTTTATCTGCAGCGCTCGCGCGAAAATCAATTAAATCTTGCACAAGACCTGTATAATGCAGTATACACCAAGTTTGAAACGGGATTGGGAAACGGTATCGATTTGGCAAATGCCGAAATTCAGCTGGATGAAGCCCGCAATGATCTCGACCAGAGTGAGTGGATTTTGCACCAGGCGCGATACGGACTTTTTAATGTGATAGGATTGCCTGTTGAAGAGCAGAAGTACAGTATTCAGTTTGCCGACACGCTTTATGCCACCGACATCGATATTTCGCAAATTCAGGCACTGGCAGTTCAGGAAGAGCAGCCTGCTTACCGTGCTTCGATGAATATGCTGAATGCTTCCGATTATTTTCTGAAAGAAGCCAAAAGCAACATTCTGCCCGATGTTCGGTTTAGCCTCTACAAACAGGATTACGGAACCGGCTATGATTTTAACGGTTTCGAGATTGGTTTGAGCATTCCTATTTGGTATCCGTTCGATCAGAAAGGAAAGATACAAATGGCCACCGCCCGAAAGGAGGAGCTGCTCTGGAACCAAAAGGAAATCCGCCTGAACATGAAAAAGGAAATTGAATATGCCTGGCACAATTATTCGGTGAGCCGGTCGATCGTAAATCGTTATCACGATTCGATGCAGGAACGTTCATCGAAACTCCAGAGAATGTCGTTACGAGCCTACCAACTGGGCGAAATCGACCTTCTCGAACTATTAAATGCGCAACAGATTTACTTAAAAAGTGAGCAGCGTTATTTAACTGCCCTCCGCGATTATTATATGCAACTGGCTGCCCTGGAGCAGTACCTTAATCAGGAATTAATCTATTAGAAATACACAAGTAAAACAATATTAATCACATGAAATCCAAATTTATTCACCTCGGAATTGTAATGATCCTTTTCTCATTTGCAGCCTGCAATTCAGGAAATGAGCCGAAAAAGGAAGTAGTTGTTGAAACCGATGTTCCGCCATCGTTAAAGGATGATGCGGAAAAAACAATGCTGATTAAGTTGTCGGATAAAGAGCGCAACGAACTTTCGATAAAAACGGAAGTGATAAAAAGCGAATTTGTCGATCATCAGATTTTGGCACCGGGAGTTGTTTTTCCATCGCCCGGACATTCCAGTATTATCAGTACGCCAATTAACGGACAGGTAACTGCCATTAAAGTTTACGAAGGCAGTTGGGTGAATAAAGGGCAGGAATTGTTTCGTATTCAAAGTCTGGAATACGGGAACCTGATTTCGGAATATTTGCAGGCTTATGCGCAGGAAGCGTTTCAGAAAAGCCGACTGGCGCGTTTAGAGCAACTGGTTGAAGAACGTATTAGTTCTACCAGTGAATTGGAGCAGGCAACTGCAGAATATCAGCGGGCGTCGGCGTCGTTAAAATCGGCCTACGCCAAGTTACGGGCCGTTGGGGTTCCTGATTCGGAGATTGCACAACTTTCAAACTCGGGTAATTTTGAACCGACACTAAAAATAGTAGCGCCAATAAATGGTGTAATTGAGAAGAATTTTGTGGAGCTGGGGCAATCGGTAAATGCGCTGGAAAACCTTTCCCGCGTGCTCGACACCCACGAAGTACTGATTCGGGGCTATGTTTCGCCGGGAGATGCCTTGCTGGTAGAACCGGGTAATGCGGTTGATATTTCGAAACGCGAGCAGGAAGATGTTACGATAAAAGGGAAAATTACTTCGGTGAATCCGGGGCTTGACGAAACCAGCCGCTCAGTGGTGGTAAATATTATCATTCCATCGGAAGATGGCTGGCCAAAACCGGGGGAGAACCTGCGGTTGGCAATTACTTCCGAATCGCAAAAAGAAACAGTGGCTATTCTGTTACAAGCGCTTACTTATGATGGCGACCAGCCCATTGTATTTGTGAAAAATGATGGCAATACCTTTGAACGCCGACCCATTGAAGTGGATCAAATAAAAGGCGATTTTGTGTTTGTTGCCTCGGGGCTTAGCGCCGGCGAAGAAGTGGCTGTTACCAAAGTTTTTAGCTTAAAAGCGCTTTCGCGTTTCGATATCATTTCTGAAGAATAAAACCTTAAAAATCCTCGGCTGATGCTTCAAAATATAATTTCATTTAGTGTTCGTCAAAAATACGTAGCCTTGTCATTGGTGGTGCTAATGGCTATTGCCGGCTATTTTTCGTTGATAAACCTTCCCATTAACTCGCAGCCGGATGTAACGCCGGTGCAGGTTTTGGTAATTACAAAAGCCGGTAGGTATTCTCCCTTCGATGTGGAGAAGCTGGTAAGTTATCCGATAGAAACGGCTATGAACGGTTTGCCTGATGTGGCGGAGGTTCGCTCGATTTCGCAATTCGGACTGTCGGCAGTTACCGTTGAATTTGATGAGGGAACAGATATTTATTTTGCCCGGCAGATCGTGAGTCAGCGGCTGCAATCCATTGTTGATGAATTGCCGCCGGGAGTGTCAAGCCCTTCGCTGGGGCCGATTTCAACAGCACTTGGCGAGATTTACCAATATGTGGTAAAAGGTGAAAATTACTCACTGTCGGAACTGCGTGAGATTCAGGATTGGTTGATCGCCCCGCAACTAAAAATTGTACGGGGAGTAACGGAAATCAATTCGTTTGGTGGATTTGTGAAACAGTACAATGTCATTATTCAACCGGGTTTGTTGCGCACTTATAGTATCGGTATTTCTGAAGTAATGGATGCCATTGCACAAAACAACAGTGTGTCGGGCGGAAATTATATACAGCATAATGGAGAGCAGTATATAATTCGTGGAGTCGGGCAGATCACCAGTATGGATGATGTGCGGAATATCATCGTAAAAAACATTAACAACAAACCCATTTTTATAAAAGACATCGCAAATGTTGTTGAAGGAAAGCAGATCAGGCAGGGTGGGGTTACCAAAGACGGGAAAGGCGAGGTAATTACCGGAATTGTGATGATGTTGCGTGGTGGAAACGGCCGCGAAGTTATCTCCGAGATCGAAGATAAAATTGATGAAATAAACCGGAGTCTGCCGGAAGGTGTAAGCGTTGAAAAATTTTACGATCAGTCGGATTTGATAAAAAGAACGACGTCAACTATTTCTACCAACCTTATGGAAGGTGGATTTTTGGTAATTGTAGTATTGCTTTTATTGCTTGGCGAGATTTCCGGAGCATTGATTGTTGCCATGGTAATCCCGTTCTCGATGTTGTTCGCATTTATCGGAATGCGCGAGTTTGGGCTGGCTGCCAACCTGATGAGTTTGGGAGCAATCGACTTTGGAATGGTAGTAGACGGTTCGGTGGTAATGGTGGAAAACATTGTTCACGATCTGCAAAAGAACAAGAAAGAGTCGAAAGACGAGATTATTCGTAAAGCCGCAAATCATGTAGTGCGCCCGATCTTTTTCGGGGTGCTTATTATTCTGATGGTTTATGTACCGATTATGACATTTAGTGGCATGGAAGGTATTCTGTTCCGTCCGATGGCAATAACCGTTGCTGCTGCAGTGTTTGGTTCGTTGTTACTGGCACTTATTTTTGTTCCGGCCATGTCGGCCGTTGTATTTCGGAAAAAGGTAAAAGTACGCCGAAACTATGTGATTGAATGGATGCGGCCGCGTTATCAAAAGGGGCTGGAAAAGAACATGAACAAGATATGGTTCATTGGGTCTTCCGCTTTGGCAATCTTTGTGGTATCGATATTTTTAATGACACGTTTGGGGACGGAATTCTTGCCGGAGCTCGACGAAGGTTCTATTCTGATCGAACAGGTTCGGATGCCCTCGGTAACGCTTGAAGAATCGATGGAAAATGCCGATTGGCTGGCCGGAAAGATCATGGAGAATATTCCGGAAGTTGAAACTGTGGTGCCCAAAACCGGTCGTTCCGATTTGGCTAACGACTGGATGGGAGTTCACCAAACCGATGTGTGGGTGGTACTAAAACCCATTGAAGAATGGACGAAAGGCGTAACAAAAGAAGATATTATAAGAAGGATAGAGCCTTATTTGCAAACTGAACCCGGTTTGGCCTATAACTTTACCCAGCCAATTGCCATGCGTGTTGATGAATTAACCAGTGGCGTAAAATCCGACCTGGCAGTAAAAATTTATGGCGAGGATTTAGATGTGCTCGATGAAATTGGCGAGAATATTTCCGCATTGCTTTCCGGCTTGCCGGGTACCGATAATTACTATGTGGAACAATCAGCCGGACAGCCCTACTTAACCGTAAATATCGATCGGGAAGCGGTGGCGTCGTTTGGTTTGAATGTGGACGATGTGCAGAAAGTAGTGGAGGCCGGTATTGGCGGACAGGAAGCCGGTCAGTTGTACGAAGGGCAACGACATTTTGGAATTGTGGTACGCTATCCCGAAAATATACGTGACCAGATACCTAAAATTGCAGAGGCTCCGGTGCATCTGCCGGGTGGTGGTTATATTCCCTTAAAGCGTGTGGCAAATATTGAATTGCAGGAAGGGCCGCGCGAGATTCAGCGCGAAAATGGCTGGCGAAGATTAATCGTTGGGATCAACATAAAAGATGTTGACCTGGGAACCTACGTTTCGCAACTGCAGGAGCAGATAGATAAAAGTGCCAGTATCCCGTCAGGCTATTTTATTGATTACGGCGGAACCTTCGAAAATCAGCGCCGTGCCATGCGTCATTTAATGCTGGTAGTGCCGCTATCAATCTTTATTATTATTGGTTTAATGTACCTGAACTTCGGAAAAATGCGATACGCATTGCTGATCTTACTGAACTTACCTTTTGCCTTGTCAGGAGGAGTGTTCCTGCTGTGGGTACGAGGTATGTATCTATCGGTAACGGCAAGTATTGGATTTGTAGCTCTGTTTGGAGTTGCGGTGCTCAATGGTATAGTGCTGGTCGATCATATAAACATGCTGAGGAAAGAGAAAAAAGGCGACCTTAAAAAGCTGGTCATCGAAGGATCGGTCGATCGTTTGCGTCCGGTGTTGATGACGGCCCTGGTAGCGAGTTTGGGTTTTATTCCGATGGCGTTTAACACGGGGCCGGGTTCGGAAGTGCAACGTCCGCTGGCAACAGTGGTAATTGGAGGATTGGTAACCTCTACATTTTTAACGCTTATGGTTCTGCCAATCGCGTATTATTGGATTGAACGTAAAAAGGATCAGGGGAAAGAGGCGTAGCCGGCGCAAAACGGTGATGGTCTCACTCAAGGTGAGGCTATCACTAGATTGAGTTAATTTATTCAGCCCTTAAAAGTTTTAAAAACTATTAAGGGCTTTTAATTTTATTGGAACAACCGCGCAAGTTTTCCAAAGCTTCTGTGTCATACCTTAAATTATAAACAAAGACATAAATTAAAAAAGATATGAAACGAGCATGATAAAGATTGTCTCAAATAGGCAGTTATAAAAACATGCGCGTTCCATCTTATTCCTTTAATAACAAACAATTTTAATAAGATGAAAACAAAGTTTAGCTGGCGTGCCTTTATCAGTTTTGGTTTAACCTGGGGAATTTTAGTGATCCTGGTTTCGGGAGTAATTTTGTATGTAGCTCCCCCGGGACGTTACGCCCACTGGGTAAACTGGGAGCTGGCAGGTTTATCAAAAGAAGGCTGGCAGGCCATACATACCCTGTTTTCGCTGGCGTTTATTGTGCTTTCCATATTTCACCTGTTTTCGGTAAACTGGAAATCTTTTGTTTCCTATCTTAAATCGAGGAGCACAAAAGGATTCAATAAGAAAAGGGAACTCATTTTTTCTATTGTAGTGGTGCTGGTATTCTTTTTCGGTACTGTTTTTTCCATTCCGCCTTTTCAAACCGTTATGGAATTAGGCGAATCGGCCACCAACTCGTGGGAGAAAACCGAAGAGCGGGCGCCCGTTCCTCATGCCGAGTTATTAACGCTTACCGAACTGGCTCACCAGCTGGATATGGAGTCGGTTGACGAGGTGACCCGAAAACTCGACAGTCATAAAATTGCTTACAACGATATTCATACCCAAAGTTTGCAGCAAATTGCAGAAGCAAATAATTCAACTCCACTGGAGATTTATGAGATCATCGTAAAGAAACCGGCAAACGAAGGCCAGGGAATGGGCGTTGGACGAAAAACCATCGAGGATTTCTCGAAAGAACTGAATAAGACTACCGATGAGTTGATGCAAATTCTGGAAGAGAACAACATCGAAGCGAAACCGACCGAAACGTTGCGCACAATTGGGGAGAATAATGGTCTTCCACCACGCGATGTTTACAAACTACTTTCTGAATAATTACCAGTACATTTACATAGCGGTTTTTTTCGAATCAGAATGTCCGACACCGATATAATTGAACAATTAAAACAGGGAAGCGAAGCAGCTTTTAAAAAGCTGGTCGGCACGCATCAGAAACTGGTGGTGAATACCTGCTATGGTTTGGTGCAGAACCGCGAAGATGCTGAAGATATTGCGCAGGATGTTTTTGTTGAGGTGTACAGGAACATCGATAAATTCAGGGCCGATGCAAAACTCTCGACCTGGTTGTACCGTATTGCGGTTAACCGCTCGTTAAACCACATCCGCGATAACAAAAAACGCAAGTGGTTTCATTCGATCGACGATGAGGTGGCGGCGAAAAACAGGGAAGTAATGCAGGTGAGTACCTCAAATACCGACGAGCCGGAATACGACCTGGAAAACCAACAGCGGGCAATAATTTTAAAAGAGGCAATTAACAGTTTGCCGCCAAATCAGAAAGTGGCGTTTACCTTAAGCAAATACGAGGAACTGTCGTACCAGGAAATTGCAGAGGTGATGGATCTCTCGGTTTCGTCGGTTGAGTCATTGTTGTTCAGGGCCAAAAAAGGCCTGCAGAAAAAATTATACAAGTGCTACAAAAAAAAGTGCATGTAAAGCGCAAGTTTTTAAAAATGAACGTGTCATACTAATAACCGTAAAAAATGATGAAGTGTAATACCGTACATAACAAGTTGATTTTTTTCCTCGAAAAGGAGCTGCCGGTTTCCGAAATGAAACAGGTGCAACAACACCTTGACGAATGTTCGGAGTGTGCTCGTTTTGCTGCGGAAATGAAAAATACACTCCAAATTCTGGAAAGCGATAAACTAACAGATGAAAATCCGTTCTTTTATACCCGGGTAAAAGCACGACTTGAAAAACAGGAGGAAAAACAACCTGCTGCACGTCCGGTTTTGCTTCGTATTTTACAGCCGGTGGCATTTTCAATCATCTTGTTATTGGGAATATACGGCGGTTTTAAATTAGGAGAAGCACCTAAGATAACTACTGCCGACACCAGTTTGAGCGAACAGGAAATGGTGCCTTACTGGAACGAACTGGACGCCGAGCCAATTGAATCATTTTTAATGGAATAACAAATGGCAACAAAAAATACATATCGCATATTAATCTGGGTAGTTGTAATTCTGGCAGCCACAAACCTGTCGATGGGAATTTCGTTTTGGTACCACAAACAACAGGATAAAAAAGCTGCAGGAGAACAACAGCATCAGGTTCAGATGCCTTCGGAACAACGGACGCGTTTTTTCCGCGAACAGCTGAACCTGCAACCCGACCAGGTCGACTATTTTAGGGAATTGAACAGAAACTATAACCGGAGTGCACGCCGGATATCGGATCAGCTCGCTTTACTTCGGGTTGAAATGGTGGAGGAAATGGGAAAAGCCGAGACCGACACCACAAAACTACATGCTATTTCAAGCGAAATCGGAGAGATGCACAAAACCTTAAAGGATTTGACCGTAGATTATTATCTCGATATGAAAGCAGTTTGTAATGCGGATCAACAGGAGAAACTTAAAGAGGTTTTTCTATCGATGACAAAATCTAAAGAAGACATTTCGTTGCCTCAACGTGGCGGCCGACGCTACGGGCGGCAAAACAGAGAGTAAATAACAATTTAAAATTTTAATAAAATGAAAACTAGCAAGTTAATTAACGTTGCCTGGGTGTTCTTTGCCCTGGTGTTAACAACAACAAGCGTATTTGCACAACGCGGAAGAAGTGCAAACGCAGTACAAAACAATCAGAATCTTCCTTGTCTGACTCAAATTTCTGACCTGAGCGAAAAACAGAAAACAAGTATTCAGGAACTTGAAGCCAGTCACCAAAAAACGATGACTGAATTACGAGAACAAAGGCGTTCAACAGTAAATGCTGTTGAGAAAAGCGAAATCAGAACCGAAATGCTAAAAAATGTAGAGGCGCACCGTAACGCGGTGAAATCGCTTTTAACCGAAGAGCAGCAAACTCAATACAAGCAGCTTCAGGCTTTTGCCGGTTATGGCCGAAATCAAGGTTATGGGCAAGGCCGGGGAAATGGCAACTTTAACCGTCAGGGCCGTGGTAACGGTAATGCAGGTTTCCGTGCACAAGGTAACGGATGTGGAAACCGGGTTTATGCCCGGGGTCAGGGTCAGGGCCGAGGCAATAAGAACGGGAACCAGGGACGACGTGGAAATTGTATCAGATTGAATAACTAATCGCATTCTGCCGTATGGATGATGATTAATAAACTTTAAAAATTTTGAAAGATGAAAACAAAAATTGTATTTGGATTAGTGGCAGTAATGGCAATGCTTTTTAATGCCTGTTCAGAGTCGGCAAGCGATGTTGTAGATGAAGAGATTTTGATGAGTGAAGAAATGAAAAGTTCGGAAATGGCAGCCTTGTTGGGCGACAGCTGTAATTTCTCAGTGGGCTTAAACGATGACGAAATTGAAGGACTATTGCTGATGCGCGAAGAGGAGAAGTTTGCGCACGATGTTTATGTAACGTTTTATGCAACTCATGGTCTTCCGGTATTTAATAATATCTCGAAAAGCGAAACAGCACATACATCAGCGATTTTGTATTTAATTAATGGTTTCGGACTGGAGGATCCTTACATAGAAGGTGTAGGAAATTATACGAACGAAACATTTACATCGCTTTTTGCACAACTAACCGGCCAGGGAAATGGAAGCGTGGAAGAGGCACTGAAAGTCGGTGCATTTATCGAAGAATACGATATTGCCGATTTGGAGGAATTGATTGAATCAACAGAAAATGAAACGCTAAAGCGGGTTTATGGTAACCTGTTGCGTGGATCTACATTTCACCTGAGAGCTTTTTCCGCTGTTTTAAACGGAATGGGCGAGAGCTATACACCAACAGTTATCTCGCAGGAAGAATATGGAGAAATTCTAAGTGGTAATTCGGACGACGACAATAGCGACAACAGCAGCATATTTGTTCCCGGAACCGGTGTTTGCGACGGAACCGGGCCTGATTTCTGACACAGGGACGATGAAAACTTCATAAAAAAGATTTATGAAATTGGGAGAGCTCCGGATTTTAATCCGGGGCTTTTTTTTGCACAAGTTTTTCGTATTTCCGGTGTCAAAACAGTAACTAAAAATACTTAAAGATGAAGACATTAAAGTTTAATTCAGCACTAATGTTGCTTACGCTTTTTACAGGCCTTAACTATTCATTTGCAAATCCTTTAACCGAAAACGAAAAGGCAGGATTACAGTTAATGCGTGAAGAAGAAAAGCTCGCCCACGATGTTTACACCGTACTTTTCGAGAAATGGCAATTGCTACCATTTAGTAATATTACCCGCAGCGAATCCCGCCATTTTGAGGCAATAGGTTATCTGCTTGAAACTTATAACCTGGAAGATCCGGCTTATGAAGAACCCGGAAAATTCAGGAATAAAGAATTGGCAGAATTGTATGATTCGCTTGTTGCAAAAGGCGCAGAATCGTTGGTGGCGGCACTCGAGGTTGGGGCTTTTATCGAAGAAGTGGATATTAAAGATTTGCAGGAGCTGCTTGAAGCAAAACCTGAAGCCCAAATCGCAACAGTTTACGAAAACCTGCTGCGGGGTTCTGAAAATCATATTCGGGCATTCACCCGCAACTTATCGTTTCGCGATCAGGTGTATACTCCTAAAGTTTTATCGGTAGCAGCTTACGCTGAAATTGTCGGGATTAATCAACAACCCGCTTGTAACGGAAAAAGAATGAGACAAAGAGCTTGCGGCACACGTAACAATGGTGGTGCCAAATGCAGAAATAGGTAAACAGCGAACCGAAAACAAGTAGCAGTTGATTTTACCTGCTTACCGGTTTTCGGGCTGATATTTTTACATAAACAATCCTGTTTTTAATTTCAGATTAATGGTTAAAACACTGAAATTTTATTGCAGCTACTTTATTTACTATAAACTTCTATTTTATTGGATTTTGATTTGAGTACATAGATTTGAGTATTGAGAAGCTTATTCGTGTCTATTTTTCTCTCACTACTCATTACTTTATACTCCTATCCTATGCACTGTTCATTTTGAATTTCATTCAATTTTAGACCCATATACTTCCAGTACATAGTGGTTTACTTAATAAGCATCAATCCCTCGTTGGCCGAAGCATCGTTGGGACTGTATAGTTTAACTTTGTTGAAAAGTACTTTTGCCTGGTTGTAGTTGCCGAGGAAATACGAAGTCCATCCCAGCATAAGCAATCCATCATACCCAAACGGATAGAGGTCGACCACCTTTTTAAACAGTGGATAAGCCTTATTGTAATCCTTTCTTCCATAATAAACCAGCCCGAGCCGGTACATGGCCACTGTGTTATTGGTGTTTATTTCAAGTATTTTATTGTAAAGATCAATAACCTCATCCCATCTCCCCAGCGCAGCCAAAGGAAGAATCAGACCAAAGCGTGATTCTTCGGCATAAGGTTTCAGTTTTTGTGCGTTGGCATAAAAAATAATCGATTCGTCAAAAAGCCCGGCGTTGTAGTTGAGCCAACCCAAACGCAGGTTAATCTCATACGACGATTCATCGTACACTTTCTTTAACGGATCCATTGCCGCTGAAAAGTCGCCGCTTTTTTCAAACTCGTAACTTTTACTGAAAGCGGTCTCCAATTCATCTTGATTCGCCTGCGCAAAAACGCTTGTTGCCGTTGCCGCAAAAAGCAAAAAGGCAAGTAATTTATTTCTTAAAATTTCCATGATATTCCTGCTGTAACTGTATGTTTTATGTAACTGTATTCTCTTTCATTAAAAAGGGTGGCATCCTGGTAAACCCTGTACTTCTCGTTTACATCCTGATTCAGATAGCGCACCACAAACTGGTACTTTTTAGCAAAAGGGAAATAAATACTTCCCATATATTTTCGGGATGAACGACCCGGGAAATTAGCAATAACATAACCGCCCGACTCGATAAAGTTTTCCATTTCCCCATTCAGATAATTGCCATAAAAATGAAGCTGCCCCAACTGAAATCCACCCGATATACCAAAAGTATTGTAGCCAAAACTATTCTCATCATCGCTTTTAAAATAGATACGCGGCGTAAAATAAAGGTTACTGTTCGACAGCGGATACATGGTTAGCCATGCCGAAGCCTGGGTAAATCCCTCGTTGGCAATAGTGGCCAGGTTAATTTCGGCACCCGGCGAAAAGTTACCCCAGTTGGTCCAGGTAGAAGTTGTAAAAATAAAATCGGAAAACCTGTAGCTTGACGAATAAAAAGTATCCGGATCGTAATTGCCCAGAATTAATCCCGATTTCCCCCACATAATATTCATGGAAGGGGAAAAATACCATTTCCCAAGTGTAAAAACAGGATTCAGAAAATACTGATTCTGTTTTACATCGATCTGGAAATTATAACGCGCTCCCCAAAAGAGTTGCTCCATTTTGTCAATTCCTATATGCGTGAGATTATGATTTAGTATTACTCCCGGTGCAATTTGATGACTGTAATCCACCGATTCAAAATGGTAGTTCTTTAAAAAGAAAGCTTCTCCGTAATTCTCCTCAACTTCTAAATCAACATCCATATTACTTCCTAAAAGCTGGTCAAAATCAGGATTCCAGCTATAGCCCCCTTCCAAAGCTATTTGCAGAGGTTTCATTTTCTGAAAATTGATTTTTTGTTGCAGCCCATTGGTAAAGTCCACTGCCATTTTGCTGGCTTCGGTATATCTTCCCGAATACACCAAACTATAATACAGGTACTCCTGCAGCCACTCTAAATTCTGGTCGTTTTCCCAGGCTTTAAAGAACCAGTTGGTGGCCTTCCGGTATTTCCCAAGATTAAACCAGGCGATACCGGTTCGGGCCTGCAGGTTAAAATATTCGATTCCTTTTTCGCAGGCTTTATCGTTAAATTCAATCAGTTCTTTCCACTTTTTTTGCTGAAAAAGCTCGTACGACTTTTTGTCTACTTCGATATAATTCCATTTTTGCTGTGCATTCAACACAGAAAAAACAGCCATAAAAATTATCGCGATTCCAATTCGTTTTGACATGTTATGTTGATCTTTGCTTCGTTAAAATTCACTGAAACTTGTATTATATTTTCCTGCGAAATTTTGATATCTATTTCGTAGGTGTTTACTGTTTTGCCAAAAATCCTTTTGTTTATTTCGGCCTTCATCTCTAAATCTCCCGACGAAAGAATATCGCCGGCATCTTTCATTACAAGCTGATAATCGATGTTCAGGAAGAGATAAAGCGGCGCTACAAAATCCTGAAGGAACTTTAATACCCCTGTAAACATCAGGTTAACCGGTACAGAGTCATTGACTCTGCTATTGGGTAGAAAGCCGATGGGAACCTTAAACAAGGCCACAAAAAACCAGAAAAGCGGCGAATATCTGGTGCCGGTAAAATTGGTGAAATAGTGCAGCTCGTCGTTGTTGTGGAGATAGGCTAATCCATTGTCTTTTTCGCATTTAATAAAAGTGTTGTTGTACACATCGGTTTGCACCAGCCACGAAAAATCGCCGGCCATTTTTCTCCACTTTTCTTTGGGCGAATCAACTTCTACACTAATATTCATCCGTTGTCCGGGAATAAAATGCAGAGCCTTTAAAAGCAGTTCATTCTTTGCCGGATTCACCACAATATCGTCTTTCTTCGGAAACTCAAAATTCTTCTGAGTATAGCCATTGTTTTCTTTCAGCAGATAATTGCCAAAAGGATAATCGAGCGTAACTGAACCAATATAAGGCGTAACCTGAAACTGAAAGTGCAAATGCGGATAAGGCGACCGCCCTGAATTTCCGCAACGGCCCAGCAGTTGACCTTTTTTTACCTGGTCGCCTGCTTTAACTTCCAGCGAGTGATATTTTAAGTGACTGAGTTTGACATACAGGTAGTCGTTGTGTTTTATGATGACTGTATTTCCCCAGTTTTCCTTGGTGTTTACATCGCCGATGATGTTGTCTTCAATATGATTTACGGCTTCAATCACGGTGCCATCAAAAGGTGCGAGCACCGCTTTCCCGAAACAGAAATAATCTTCATGAAAATCGCCTGAACCTTTATATTGTTCCCCGTTTCGATCGGTGATCACAAAATCCCATGCATGACGCCATGCATCTTTATGTGTGTATTCGCCACTGTGTCCCTGGCTGACAGTCCACTCGCCTAAAAACGGTAAAGTTGCCGAAACCGGGTAAGCAGCCGGAAATCGTTTTAAGTTGCCCGTATACAGATAAAGGTTTTTTTCGGGTTTGCCTAACTGCACCGGAGTCTCAAGTAATTTCCGTGGTCGTTTTTCGCGTAGCTTCAGTGCATATAAAAACATTAAAACCACAATATTAAAGGGTAGCGAATAAGCCGATATTTTCAGTAAAATAAATATTTGTTGCGTGCTCGTAGTTACCAGAACCACTGCGGGAAGCATCAAAATAATCCATCCAAAACTTACGCGTCCCGGAACAAGATAATAGCCGCCCAACGCAATGGCAGTTAATATGTAATTAAAGCCAATAAAGGTGTAGCCCAACGAACTGAATTCGATGCCAACCAACTGGTAAAAAAGAAAGGCAACCGAAAAGCCAAGAATGGAAAGCACAAAAGTTATTCGCGAATAAATCAGCAATCCAACTGCAATGACAATGCCTGCGAGCAAGTGACTTTGAAAGAAAATAGCTCCCAGCGAGTGTAAATAAAGCCGGACAAATGAATTAGAAATATGTTTTTCCAGGAAATCGTAAAAATCAACAAAATATTGTCCGCCCAAAGCATACAGTTCGTTGTAGGTAAATATGCCCCGTTCGCTAATATTCAGTGCTGTAAGGTCGCCTCCCGACAAGGCCACGATCCATATTCCGAACAAAAAGGGAATGCTCAGAAAAGGCAAACCGTATTTTCCGAGTACACCCTGAAAAACAATGGTGATAAAAAAGGTAACAACTGCAGCAATAACGATTAGTGCATAAACTTCAAAAGATGGCTGATAAAACAGCCCAACTCCCAGGCCAACAAGCAACGCATTATATCCATATATGCCGGAACTGATCAGGTATTTGTTATAGCCCAAACCATAGGCCAGCAGGTTCGCTACCAGCACTGCCAAAAGGCCACCTATACCGGCACCGTAATCAAAAAAGCTGATAATGATCAACAGCACCGCCAGAAAATTCGAACCTGAAAAAAACACCTGCGAGTAGCTGTTGAGTACCGACTGAACAATTTCTTTTCGTTTTATGGAAGGAAATGTAATCATTTATCTTTTCGGATTTTGTTCCAGACTTGTAAGCGTGTCAAGATTCTCTTTTTTGCGAACAATGTGCATTTTCCCCTCCAAATCGATCATCACCACATTGGGCCTGAAAGTAATAAACTGCATCCACTGTGTCATGTTGTAGGCGCCAACCCGTTCGATAACCAGCTTTTCGCCGGTTTTTACCTGCGGAAAGTTAATGGCATCGCGGATTACATCGATGTTCATACAAAGCGGTCCGTAAATGGTGCTTTCTTCCAGGTGGTTAGACAATTGTCGGGTTGGATAAACCCCAAGATTATACCAAAAGGAGGTAAAAAGCAGGTTTACTCCGGCATCGATTACCATGGTTCGCCGGCCCTGGGTTGATCGTTTGTTGGCCAAAACAGTTGTCAGCAGGTAGCCGGCATCGTCGATCAGTGCGCGGCCGGTTTCCAAAAACAGCACCGGAAGATTTTCATGCGGGATTTCCGAGGAAATCAATGCATTTGAAATGGCTTCGGCATATTCATCAAACGACGGGCAGGTTTCTGTTCCCGGCATGTAAGCACCTTTTAGCGTGTTTTTCGATGCAAATCCGCCACCCAAATCAATATATTTCAGCCAGTAATCGAACTTACGATGCGTTGCCATATAAAGGTTGGCCAGTTTCGATGCTGCAACCGCATAGGCATTTGCCGACATAATGTAGGTGCCGATATGGGTGTGCAGGCCAATCAAATCAAGCTTTTCAGCCAGCATTATGCGGTTGATGGCGTTCCAGGCCTCTCCGTTTTCGTAGTTAAAACCAAAGCGGTCCCAAATGGGGTAAATTCCTGCATCGAGGTTAATACGTATGGCCACCCGTGCTTTTTTATCCAGTTCGCGGGTTACTTTTATCAGCAAATACAGCTCATCAAAATGATCGATATGGATGCAGGCATTGTGTTCGATAGCCAGTTTCAGGTCATCTTCTGATTTTTCGGGGCCGTTAAATAGAATATTCGCCCCGTTCACACCCAGCGAAAGCGCTTTCTCAAATTCGAAAGCAGAAACTACTTCTGCCCAGGCACCTTCGTCGTGAAAAATGCTGCAAACGGCATCGAGATAATTGGTTTTATACGACCACGCAAACTGTACTTTCGGATAGCGGGTTTCAAAAGCCTGTTTGGCTTCGGCAATGGTATTACGCATTGTTTTTTCTGAAAGCACAAATACCGGAGAACCATACTCCTCCATGATCTTTTCAACCGGAATTCCATCGATTTCAGAGATGAACTTTTGTCTGGCAGGCAATCCAAATTTGGAAGGTATGCCAGCTGTGATTTTGCTTATAACGGGTTTATCGTATGCTAATTTTGTCATGATTTCTGAGTTTTATATTTCCTTATTCATTGAAATGGCCGCAAATTTTTCGAGGTCAACAATGGCATCGTACGAATAGCGGACAAACATTTTCCCGGTTTTATATTTTGTCATCGTTTGCACGTCCATTCCGAGAGCAAGTTTGACAAGTGCCTCAGGAATGTTTTGACCGGCACCAACTGCCAGGTAAACCCAGGCCGGAATGCGTGGATTAATCTCGATGAGGTAATATTCGCCTCCATTGGTTTTAATCAACTCGAGTTCCATACCGCCTTTCCATTTTGTTTTTGAAATAATGGAGCGGGTAAGTTCCATCATCCTTTCGTCGGCAAGTGTGATGCCACCCCAGGCTTTCCCTTTATCGGTGATGTACTGTTTACGCATTGGAACGGCGGCAATGGTATTTCCTTTTCCGTCGCCCAGTGCAATTACGTTTACCTCGGTTCCTTTCACAAATTCCTGCGCAATTACCGGAAAGCCCCATTTCGATGAGATCTTATGAAAAGCCTGTTTAACCTGTTCTTCGTTGTGGGCTACATAAGCATCGTAAAACTGGCCCTTTATCATCACCGGGTAATCATATTTATCTTCTAAATCGTTGATCTGCCCCAAAGTGCTCATGTTAATACTTCCCGGCACCTTAATTCCGTATTTTTTGCCAAATTCCTGAAGTTTGTCTTTTTCGCGTTCCTGAAACTGTTTCAGAGTGGGGAGAAAAGTTTGAATTCCCCGGCTTCGCAATCGTTCTTCATTTTTCATAAAAGAAAATAGCTCGGCATCCAGGTTCGGAATCAAAACATCAATTTTCTCCTGAAGGTGAATACTTTCAATTCGTTCTATCAATTCATCTGAACCGGATGAAGGATAAGGTATCTGGAAAATCCGGTCGCACAGGTTTTCCATGTAAATTCCCGGCTCCAGGTTTTCATAGACCAGCCCGATAATGCGGGCATCAAATTCTTCCGACTCTTTAATGCCACGTATAAATGGTACACCGGGCCCCGGATTATCGGTATTGTTTAATCCGGTTACAGCAAGTGTTATCTTCTGCTTGTTCATAACGTTATTTAAAATCCAGCGGATTGTCTTGTGAAATGATCTGATGATGTTTTAGCAACGCGCAGAACTCGTAAAAATCCTTTTCAAACGAAAGGTCATCGATATCGTATTTCTCCAAAATCTGTTCTTTGATCTTTTCGAAATCGTTTCCATTTTCAATATATCTCATAAGTTCAAGACCAAAAGGATTCAGATTGAAAGAATCGCCGGTTCGTGCGTTGAAAACAAAGCCATTATCGCTGATTTTTATTTCCTCTGTAATTTTCATGTTAACGTCTGTATTAAATTATATCATTGATATGACACCGTCGGACTTAAAAACTTGCGGAGGCACTAAATTTTTATTCAAAGCACATTTATCAGGAATTGCAGGGCTTCTGGTTAATTCGGCATAAAGAAGTTGATTGGTATTGTCAGTTTAGTTCACTTAAGTATTAAAAATCGGCTGAAAATGTTTCTTACAGCTACATAATTGCTAATAAAGTATAAATTTGTAAGCTCAAAATTCGAAAAGTTAAAAGGCTGTAAAAAGCTGAACAGACAAATTAAAGGCAGAAAAAATAAACATCATGGCACGTTTGAAAATTAAAGAGATTCTGAAGAATGGAGAAACAGGCAGCGAAGTTGTTGCCAAAGGTTGGGTGAGGACAAAACGCGGAAGTAAAAATGTAAATTTTATTGCGTTGAATGACGGATCTACCATTCATAATCTTCAGGTGGTGGTTGATGTTGAAAGTTTCGATGAAGCACTATTACGCGATATAACAACCGGAGCAGCAATTGCAGTTACCGGAGAATTGGTAGAATCAGCAGGAAGTGGACAGAATGTTGAGCTGAACGCAAAATCAATTGATTTGCTCGGAAAAGCTGATCCTGAAAAATATCCGATTCAACCAAAGAAACACTCGTTGGAGTTCTTGCGCGAAAATGCACACCTGCGTTTCCGGACCAATACTTTTAGTGCAGTTTTTCGTATCCGCCACGCGATGGCATTTGCCATTCATAAATATTTTAACGAAAAAGGATTTAACTACCTGCACACGCCAATTGTAACGGCCAGTGATGCCGAGGGCGCCGGACAGATGTTCCGCGTTTCAACATTGGATGCAAAAAATCCGCCGTTAACCGAAGATGGCGAGGTTGATTACAGCCAGGACTTTTTCGGAAAAGCTACTAACCTAACGGTTTCCGGTCAGTTGGAAGGCGAGTTGGGTGCGTTGGCGCTTGGCGAGATTTATACTTTCGGCCCAACATTCCGTGCCGAGAATTCGAATACAACACGTCACCTGGCCGAGTTCTGGATGATCGAACCTGAAATGGCTTTCTACGATCTGAAAGACAATATGGACCTGGCGGAAGAATTCCTGAAATACTGTATTCAGTATGCTTTGGATAACTGTATGGATGATCTGAAGTTTTTGGCAGACCGTTTACAGCAGGAGGAGAAAAACAAACCACAGGACCAGCGCTCGATGGATTTAATTGAAAAGCTGGAGTTTGTTTTGAAAAACGATTTTATACGTTTGCCATACACCGAGGCCATCGATATTCTGAAAAACTCGAAACCTTATAAAAAGAAAAAATTCCAGTTCCCGGTTGACTGGGGCGTTGACCTACAAAGTGAGCACGAACGCTACCTGGTAGAGAAACACTTTAAGTGTCCGGTAATTCTTATCGATTACCCGAAAGACATTAAAGCGTTCTACATGAAACAGAACGACGACGGTAAAACTGTTGGAGCAATGGATGTATTGTTCCCGGGTATTGGCGAAATTATTGGAGGTTCGCAACGTGAGGAAGACCTTGAAAAGCTGACAAAACGTATGGAGGAAATGGATATCCCTACCGAAGAAATGTGGTGGTATCTTGATACGCGACGTTTTGGTTCGGTAGTGCACAGTGGCTTTGGCCTTGGCTTCGAGCGTCTTATGCTTTTTGTTACCGGAATGGGCAACATCCGCGATGTAATTGCCTTTCCGCGTGCACCTAAAAATGCTGAATTTTGATGGTGTAATTTAGAAAAGCTACTCCGAAAAAAATGTTATTTTTACGGAGGTAACAATTGGGATTATGGAGCAAAAACTAACACTACAACAGAAGCTGCTCCAAAAGTTATCACCTCAGCAAATTCAGGTGATCAAACTTTTGGAAATCCCAACTATGCAACTCGAGCAGCGGATTAAAAAGGAGCTGGAAGAAAATCCGGTTCTGGAACTGGAATCGGATAATCCCTCGTCGGATGTGGACCAAATGGATGATGGCCAGGATAATAATACGGATGTTGACAACGAAGAGTTTTCGATGGACGATTATTACGAAGACGAGGAAATTCCAACCTACAAGTTAAACGTAAATAATTATTCAAAAGACGATAAATACATCGATGTGCCGTTTTCGGTAGGTACAAGTTTCCATGAATTTTTGCATGAACAACTGGGGCTGGCCGATTTGGATGATGAGGAGCAGCAACTTGCCGAATATATTATCGGGAACATTGATGACGACGGATACCTCCGACGTGATTTAATGGCCATCAGCGATGATTTGGCCTTTAATATGAACCTCGATGTTCCGGAGGAAAAACTGGAGAAGATTTTATTGGCTATTCAGGATTTTGATCCTCCCGGAATTGCAGCACGCGATTTACGCGAATGTTTATTGCTGCAACTCGAGCGGAAAGAGGACAAGGGATTTCAATTGGCTAAAACCATTGTAAAAGACTATTTCCCGGAGTTCACAAAAAAGCATTACGATAAAATCAGAACAAAACTGGAGCTTTCGGATGAGGAGCTAAAAAAAGGTATCGACGAGGTACTTAAATTAAATCCAAAACCGGGCAGTTCGTATAGTAATCCTTTAAATAAATCAAATCAGCATATTGTTCCTGATTTTATTCTGGAGCTGGTTGACGGGGAGCTAAGCCTTTCGTTAAACCAGCGTAACGTTCCGGAGCTTAAAATCAACGACACCTATACCGAGATGCTGAGAACCATGAGCCAGAACCAGAAGGCACAAAAAACCGACAAAGAAGCGGTAACTTTTGTGAAACAAAAACTGGATTCGGCAAAATGGTTTATAGATGCCATACACCAGCGGCAAACGACTCTGTTGCTTACCATGTCGGAGATTATCAGCTTTCAGAAAGAGTATTTCCAGGAAGGCGACGAAACAAAACTTCGCCCGATGATTTTAAAAGACATCGCCGAGAGAACCGGGCTCGATATTTCAACCATATCAAGGGTCTCGAACAGTAAATACATTCAAACGCATTTTGGAATTTACCCGCTGAAATATTTCTTTTCCGAAGGTTTGGCAAAAGATGACGGTGAAGAGGTATCAACACGCGAAATCAAAAAAATTCTGCAGGAATGTATCGAAGGCGAGGATAAACGTAAGCCTCTTACCGATGAGAAACTTGCCAAGATACTTAAAGAAAAATCATACAATATTGCGCGAAGAACTGTTGCAAAATATCGCGAGCAGCTGGGAGTACCGGTAGCGCGTTTACGAAAAGAATTATAAGATGTCGGAGAAAATAGCACGAATTATATCTGTAATATTTCACCCGGTATTGATTCCGACCATTGGCATGTTTCTGCTCATGAATTCCGGATTTTATTTCGATTTACTTTTGTGGGAAGCCAAACGTTTTGTGTTGTTGGTAGTGTTTTTTACTACCTGTATTTTGCCTATGCTTTCGGTGGCAGTACTTTCGCTAAATCCCCGTTTTGATATTAATATGCCCGGCAACCGCGACCGTTTAATTCCCTTGTTAAGCGCATCGGTTTTTTACTACCTCGGTTTTATTTTATTACGTAAGGTACAGGCTGTTCCCGAGTTTAAACTGTTTATGCTCGCATCGGTGCTGGTGCTTGTTGTGTTGCTTGTTGTTTCGCTAAAATGGAAGATCAGCAACCACATGGCAGCCATTGGAGGCTTAAGCGGAACCTTGTTTGCACTTTCTTTCCGAAACGGGGTGAACCCGGTTTATTCGGTTTTAATAGTTGTTTTGCTATCGGGATTAATCGGAACTGCACGGCTTATTCTTGGTAAACACGATCTGAAACAGTTGGTGGCCGGTTACGGACTTGGTTTTATTGTACTTTATTTGGTGCTTTATTTTGTGTGATCAAACGATTTCTCTGTAACTCATCATCTATATTTTTATTTTTTTATCAGTCAGTGGTGGTATTTTTTAATCCTTTTTCCTATAGCCGAAAAAGGACTTCCAGTGTGTAGAGACAAAAAAAGGGACTTTAAAAAGCCCCTTTTGTTATAATATCTTCTTTTGTTATTCAACAAATTTGTAACCAATTCCTTTGAGCGTTTTAATGTGCTCGTTGCCGATTTTTTCGCGTAGTTTACGAATATGAACATCGATTGTTCTGTCGCCAACCACAACATTTTCGCCCCAAACCGAATAGTAAATTTCCTCGCGGGTAAATACTTTTCCGGGTTTCGAAACCAAAAGCGACAGCAGTTCAAATTCTTTT
>NZ_JBFHGM010000015.1:0-38062 GCF_041583095.1 Draconibacterium sp. | reverse complement strand
GGAAAATACAGAAAAGCACAATCTTTGAACCAAAAATATTTTAAAATAGCCCGCTATTCTTTCAATATTTTTAATCCAAATCTTGCACATTTCTGTATTACTGAGGTTAATATTTTGAATCGAACTCAGGTTAATAGAAATATGGTTATTTTTAAGGTAGAAAACACAAACAATACTGAAAATATTGAATGAATATGAAAACAACGCCGGAGCATAACAAACGGATAGCGGAAATGACATTTGCGGCAGTATATCCGCACTATGTAACAAAAGTGGAGAAAAAAGGCAGGTCGAAAGAAGAGCTGCACCAGGTAATAGAATGGCTCACCGGTTTTAAAGACGATAAGCTACAGGAAATGATCGATGAAAAGGTGACATTTGAGACCTTCTTCGGGAGAGCAAACCTGAACCCAAATGCCGAATTAATTAAGGGGGTAATTTGCGGATACCGGATTGAAGAAATTGATAACGTTCTGACCAAACAGGTAAGATACCTGGATAAGCTGGTAGACGAACTGGCAAAAGGTAAAAAGATGGAGAAGATATTGCGGGAAAAATAAATCAGCTATCAAACCAACAAAATGACTAACAAAAAACCAAATAGAAAAGCTACTCAGAGAAAAGAAACTTAGTGATTACAAATGGATCGATCCGAAAGAAATTGTTGTTGCACAGTGGGTACGCGTAAAATGTTATTTTGGCTGCAGCGACTACGGTCTTGGTTCGTGCCCGCCCAATACGCCATCGGTAAGCGAGTGCGAGCGTTTCTTTAAAGAATACAAAAGTGCGCTGCTTATTAAGCTGAACAAATTTGCCGGTAAAGATGCTTATCCATCCAATTGGTCGCGGGAAATGACCAACAAACTTTTAAGTGTGGAGCGTGCCGTTTTTCTGATGAACCATCCAAAAGTTTTCCTGCTTAACCACACCTGTTGCACCCTTTGCCGCGAATGTTCGGGCAACCGCCTCGACTGCCACGACAAAAGAAATGAACGCCCCAGCCCGGAGAGTTTTGCTGTAGATGTGTACCAAACCGTACAAAACGCCGGCATGAAAATTAATGTGGTAGCCAATGATCCTGGAGATATGAACCGGATTGCCATACTCTTGATCGAATAAGCCGGAAATCCTAAAGCTCATTCAATACATTCAACGAAACAAGGTGTTCAATTACACCCCACTCTTTTAAAAACCAATTATCACCGTCGATGTAAAACGAACTGATTGAAGAATTATTTATGGAGAAAGCCCGTGGTTCATCCAACTTTAAGTTAAAGGTTTTGTACATCATCATCTCCAGCACCAAACCATGCGAAACAATCAATACTTTCTGATCCTTATATTTACGGGAAATAGCTTCAATTTCTGACGTTACACGCTTATACATTTGCTCAATACTTTCGCCGCCGGGAACTACAAACCCGGCATCCCGTTCTTTAAAACGCCGAAATTCTTCGGGGTACTTTTCTTCAATCTCGGCAAAGTTCTTTCCTTCAAAAATGCCAAATAAGCGTTCGCGTAAATTCGCATTGTACTCGTGCGGTAACACCAGTTGTTTATTGATGATGTTTGCCGTTTCAACAGCCCGCTCCAGGTCGCTGCTTACAAGTACATCGAATTCACGTTTTGCCAGAGCCTTTGCCACCAATTGGGCCTGTGTAATCCCGTTTTCAGATAGCTTGCTGTTACGCTGCCCCTGTATGCGTTTCTGCCGGTTCCATACTGTTTCTCCGTGTCGTATAATTGTAATTTCTGTAGCCATTTCTTATTTAATTTTGTGCGAAAAACTAATATTCAAATATCAATTGGTCTATACAAGCAATTCCTCTGTATTACCCCCGGCCCCTAAAGAGGAGCATCGCAAGTCCCCTATAGGTAATTTAGGGGTAAATTTAAATTTGTATAAACTAAACGCCATTGAATTAATTAGAACAATAGAATCATGTTTATGTTAGGAGAACCCGATAAAAAAGCAAAAGCCACCCCGAAGAGTAGCTTTTGATTTATTTGATAAAATCATCTTAGATCTTTTCCGGAGCAGGCATTTCCAGAAGTTTATCAGCCATCGCATCGGCCAGTTTAATTAACTCCTCCTGCGTTTGAACCTTCATATTGCCTTTTTCTTCGATAGGTTCGTAAACCATATCCCACTTAATTTTTTCGGCAAAAGTCTTCAGGTTTTTCACGCCGCCACCGTTCCACGAGTAGTTACCAAAAATACCCAGCAAGTGGTCTTTTGGCGCCATGTGCTCGATTGTGGTTAGCAGTGTTTCCACATTCGGGAACATCGCATTGTTATACGCCGCGCTACCCACAATAAATCCTTTGTATTTAAAAATGTCGTTGATAATGTACGACGAGTGCGTTTTTGATGCATCGTAAACACGGATATTTTTTATGCCGCGAACTGCAATCTGACGGGCAATCGTTTCAGCCATTTTTTTGGTGTTTCCGTACATCGATCCGTAAACGATAACCACTCCCTGATCCAAATCGTACGAACTCCATTTGTTGTAGCGTTTCAAAATCCAGTTGAGGTCGCTGCGCCAGATAGGACCGTGCGTTGCCGCAATCATTTTAATGTCCAGTCCGGCCAGTTTTTTAATGGCGCGCTGTGTATGCGGACAATATTTACCCACGATATTCGTGAAATAACGCATCACCTCTACTTCGTAAAAATCAAGGTTGATTTCGTCGTCGAAAATACCACCGTCCATAGTTCCGTAGCTACCAAAAGCATCACCCGAGAACAGGATTTGATTGGTTTCTTCGAAAGTCACCATAGTTTCAGGCCAGTGTACCATCGGAATCATCTGGAATTGCAGCTTGTGTTTTCCCAGGTCAAGTACATGATCGTCGTGTACCATGTGTATATTTTCCGGTTTCATGTAGTACGATTCCACAAAACCAAAAGTCTTTTTATTTCCTACAAGCGTAATATTCGGGTAACGGTGAACGATGGCTTTTAAGGCTCCCGAGTGGTCGGGTTCCATGTGGTTAATAATAAGATAATCCACCTCGCGGTCGCCAATAATCTCTTCAATGGCATCGAGGTAATCGTCGATAAACGCGCGTTCAACAGTATCAACCAACGCGATTTTTTCATCAACAATTAAATAGCTGTTATACGAAACCCCGTGCGGGATTGGCCAGATGTTCTCGAACAAGTGAGTACGACGGTCGTTAAATCCCAAATAATAAATATCTTCTGCAAGATTTACTTGTAGCATAATTTTCAGTTTTTATATCATTTTTCGAAACACGCACAAAATTAGTGAATTTCGGCTGACAGCGCATAAATTTATTTCCTTACACCCCTTATTTAGAATATGGGTTAAGGGAATGTTAGGTAAATAAGATTAATAACAGATTGATGGAGATTGATTTTAAGATTGAATGAGATTCATAACAGATTGATGAAGATTGATGGAGATTGACTGTTCTATCGGGAAAGTCTTTTTCGCATTGAGGCCAGTATTTTTAAAAGCTCGATACTTTCTTTATGCAATTCTTTTATAAATGAACCTGTAAATATTTCGGAAGTAATAATCAGATCGAGCCACATTTCAGTTTCATCAGCTTCTTCAACCACAATCGAGAGTTTTGAGAAAAACTCGGCTTTCGATCTTCCTCTTAATGCTGCTCTATAATTGGCATAAACAGAAGTGCCCGACCGAATAACCTGTTTATTCAAAACCCTACTTCTTTCTGAGGTTGGAAGCATTTCAGACAATTCTAAAATTTTAAGTGCAAATTGTTTTAGCCTGTCGCGAATTTGAATTTTGTAATCAAGCCAGCTTTGATTTGTCATAGTGTATTTGAGTTATAATTTACAACCAAATTATGAAAAATTATCCTGACTTCAATCCTCACAATCTTTTTTCAATCTATTTCAATCTTTCTTTCAATCCCATCAATCTTTATATCAATCTTTCTCCTCTATCTGAAAGAATTTTATCTTTGAAGCAGAATTCAAAATAGAACTATGTCGATTGATCAGAAAAGCCGTGCCATGACATTCCCCCGGGTTGGGAAATTCATTATTATATTTTTTGCTATTGCCTTTATCCTTGCCGGAGCGCGTGGATACCAGCTATACCGCTACGTTTTTGACGAAAATGTAAAAAACGATTACGTAATTCTTGTTACCGAAGAGGATGACATTAAAAGCATTAGCGAAAAACTGGAAGCCAACGAGGTTTTAATCAACATGAAAGCCTTTAAGTGGGTGGCTAAAAAGAAAAAATATGCCGATTATATGCGCCCGGGCCGATACGAGTTAAAAAAAGGAATGACTACCAACGAATTGGTGAACATGCTTCGTAGTGGTGCACAATCACCCGTTAATATTACTTTTAACAATGTTCGTTTTAAGGAAGAGCTGGCCGGGAAAGTGAGTAAATACATTAAGGCTGATTCAACCTCGATATTACAACTGTTTTCGGATGAACAGCAGATTAGTGACTGGGGATTTACAGAGGAAAACTTCCGTGCCATGTTTATTCCAAACACCTACGAAATGTACTGGACAACATCGGCTGAAGAGTTTGCCGAACGCATGAAAGCAGAGTACGACCGTTTTTGGAATGACACCCGTACAAAACAAGCTGCAAAAATGGGCTTAACACCACAAGAGGTGGTTACTTTGGCCTCCATCGTTCAGTCGGAAACGATAAAACCCGACGAGCTAAAAACAGTGGCCGGACTGTATATCAACCGCCTGAATAAAGGTATTGCATTACAAGCCGATCCAACCGTTAAATACGCTGTTGGCGATTATTCCATAAAACGGGTTTTAAACAAACATCTCGAAATCGATTCGCCTTACAACACTTACAAATATGCGGGTTTGCCACCAGGGCCAATCTGTTTTCCGGAAATCACATCGGTTGATGCCGTTTTGAATTACGAAGATCACAACTACCTGTACATGTGTGCCCGCGAAGATTTTTCGGGCTACCACAATTTTGCAAAAACGCTGAGCCAGCACAACCGGAATGCAAAAAAATACCGCGATGCGCTGAACGAACTTCGCATTTATAAATAAGCAGAAGATTTTGACATAATCCCCCGAATCATTCCCCAAAATATAGGTGTAAACCTGTTTTATATCGTCTTGATTTATGACAACGAACTGAATTAAGTTAAAATGAAGAAACTGATCATCCTTGTGCTTAGCTTATGTGCCAGCACTCTTTTTGCCCAAAACAATATTTGGGAAGACCCCGCTTACATTGCAAAAAACAAACTTCCCGGAAGAGCCACTTCCTTCTCATACAAATCGGCCGGTGATGCCCTGAATGGCGATCGTGAAACCTCGAGAATCATTTCGTTGAACGGAACCTGGAAGTTCAATTTTGTAGAAAAGGAGGAAGACCGACCGCTTGATTTCTACAAACAGGATGTTTCCGGCTGGAATGACATTGAAGTTCCATCGAACTGGGAAATGGAAGGCTACGGAACACCCATTTATGTAAATGCCGGTTATCCTTTCCGTCCTGAACTCCCTGCCGAGGCACAGAAAGATCCGATAGCCTGGTACAAAAAAAATTATGATGTACCAGAAGGACTGTCAACGGAAGAAGTTTACCGTAGGTTGTATGCCGATGCAGCTTCAAAATTAGCTCCGCAACCACCTGTTATTACGCGCGACAATGCAGTTGGATCGTACGTTCGCTCTTTTACCATTCCGGAAGATTGGAGCGACAAAAAAATTGTATTGCATTTTGGCGGCGTAAGTTCGGCTATGTTTGTTTATGTAAACGAGCAAAAGGTGGGTTACAGCCAGGGAAGCCGTTTGCCTGCCGAATTTGATATCACAGAATTTGTAAAATCGGGCGAAAACAAACTTGCTGTTCAGGTTTTCCGTTGGTGCGATGGCAGTTATTTGGAAGACCAGGACCACTGGCGCATGAGTGGAATTCACCGCGAAGTATTGCTTATGGCGCAACCCAAAGTGGCCATTGAAGACTTTTTTGTACGCACCCGTTTAGATGCCAATTACCAGGATGCACTGCTTCAAATACGACCAACACTTACACGTGGAGCTGATGTTGAGACAAAAGGCTGGACGCTGGAAGCAGACTTGTACTGCCCTCAAAACAACAAGGTTTTACAAGCACCAATCACCAAAAATGTTGACGACATTATTTACGAAGGATACCCGCAACGCGACAATGTATATTTCGGATTACTGGAAGAAAAAATTACCAGTCCTGAATTGTGGTCGGCAGAAAAACCAACACTTTATACTGTCGTTCTTACGCTTAAAGATGCTGAGGGGAATGTCGTTGAAGCACGTTCTGCCAAAATCGGGTTCCGCGAAATAGAGACAAAAAACGGACAGCTGTATGTAAACGGCAAGTCTATAAAACTATATGGTGTTAACCGTCACGACCACGATCACGAACGGGGCAAATCGGTTACGCCGGAAGATATGGAGAACGATGTGTTGCTGATGAAACGTTTCAATTTTAATGCGGTTCGCACCAGCCACTACCCTAACGATCCGTATTTCTACGATATGTGCGACAAGTACGGCCTGTATGTGCTCGACGAAGCCAATATTGAAACCCACGGATTAAATGGCTACCTCACCAACCAGTCGGAATGGCACATGGCTTTTCAGGACCGCGTTGTTCGTATGGTGGAGCGCGATAAAAACCACCCGTCGGTAATTGGCTGGTCGTTGGGCAACGAATCGGGAACCGGACCGAACCACGCAGCGGCAGCCGGTTGGGTGAAAGATTTTGATCCAACGCGTTTTATTCATTACGAAGGGGCACAAGGACAACCGGAGCACCCCGATTACACAGCATACGGCTCTGAAGAGTTCAGAAAAAAAGGAAGGACAGGTAACCCTACCGATCCGTTTTGGGTTGATGTAATCAGCCGTATGTACGCTAACCTTGAAGACCTGGAGACATTGGCGAAAAGCCCGTATATCACTCGACCGATTATGGAATGCGAATATGCACACGCCATGGGCAACTCACTGGGCAACTTTCAGGAATACTGGGATTTAATGCACAGCTACCCCAACCTTATCGGTGGATTTATCTGGGATTGGATCGATCAGGGTGTACTTACAACCGATGAAAACGGAAAAGAGTTTTTTGCCTATGGCGGCGATTTGGGCGACACACCTAACGACAATAACTTCTGCATGAACGGAGTAATTGCATCCGACCGTACGCCGAAACCACAAACCTGGGAAGCAAAATATGTGATGCAACCAGTGCAAATTACTGCTGTTAATCTGGAAAACGGATTAGTTCGTATGCTCAGTCGTTTTAATTTTGCCAATCTTAACGAATTCAAAGTAAGCTGGACATTAAGCGAAGATGCAACAGAGATTCAATCCGGCACTTTGGAAGGTTTGAGCCTGAATCCGGGCGCAAGCAAAGTGGTTGAAATTCCTTTTAAAACTATTAATCCAAAAGCAAACGCCGAGTATTGGTTGCGTATCAGTGTTCAACTGAAAGAAGACAAGAACTGGGCAAAAGCCGGTCATGAGTTGGCCAAACAACAATTCAAACTTCCGTTTACGGCAGAAACTGCTGCAACAGCAATAAACTCCGACAATATTACTTTCGATGAAACTGATGATCAGGTTGTGGTTAGCGGCAAAAATTTCAAAGTGAGTATTGGCAAAAAAAGTGGTTTGATCGAGAGTTACGAAGCAGGAAATAAACAAGTAATCACAACTGCACTGAAACCTTATTTCTGGCGGCCATTAACCGACAACGATGAACGTGGTTGGCGAGCACAACAACGTATTGCCATTTGGAAAGATCTTCCGGAAATGCTAAGTGTAACTGATATGGATGCTGATGCATCGTCGGCTGCCATTTCTGTTGAGTTCGCTTACAAAGAGCTAAGCTTAAAATTAAACTACACTTTTGCCAACGATGGAACTATAGGTGTGAATTTTGACCTGACGATTCCTGAAGAAATGCCGGAACCAATTCGAGTTGGAATGAGCATGGGAGTATCAACCAGCTTGCAACAAATGAGCTTTTATGGCAAAGGTCCTTTTGAAAATTATTCGGACAGAAATGGTGCCGCCGATATTGATATTTACAGCGGAAGCGTGGATGATTTTTACTACAACTACACCAAACCACAGGAAAGCAGTAACCACACCTGCGTGCGCTGGCTGACACTTACCAATAATAACTCAGGATTGATGGTGCTTGGTATAACTCCGCTGCAAACATCGGTTTGGCCATACACCGCGAAAAATATTTATGAAGCACAACACCCAACAGAACTGGAAAAAGCAGATGCTTTAACGGTGAATATCAGCCACAAAATGGCAGGCGTTGGAGGTAACGATTCGTGGTCGATAAACGCACGCCCAATCGATAAGTACCGCTTGTTGGAAAAAGCATACAGCTATGAATTTAAGCTGGTTCCGCTGTCGAAAGCTAAAGATTTGCAACAAATTTACCGTAAGACAAAATAGAAAAGGCAGACTTTAATCTAAACCATTAAAAAAACCGGCTTTGTTCCTCAAAGCCGGTTTTTATTTTATCTATTAAAGATCTTTTATAACTGAACAACAACTGCGCTACTTGCTTTATTGGCTTTTTCGCGGGCTTCCTCCACAGAGTTGGCACGAGCCAGACAAACTCCCATCCGCCGTTCGCCTTTAACTTCTGGTTTTCCAAATAAACGTAATTGTGTATCCGGTTCACTCAAAACTTCGGTAAGATTGGAGAAAGCCACTTGTTTTGATTCGCCTTTTACCATAATCACGCTACTTGCCGATGGCCCGTGAAATTTGATATTTGGAATGGGCAAACCAAGAATCGCTCTTACGTGCAAGGCAAATTCGCTCAAGTCCTGCGAAATCATCGTTACCATTCCGGTATCGTGCGGACGTGGCGAAAGCTCGCTGAAATATACAGCATCGTTTTTCACAAAAAATTCAACGCCAAATAAACCGCGGCCGCCAAGTGCTTCCACAACGGTTTTTGCAATATGCTGTGCTTCTGTTAATGCCTTTTCCGACATGGCTTGTGGTTGCCACGACTCCTGGTAATCGCCACCTTCCTGACGGTGACCAATGGGCTCACAGAATGACACTCCCCCAACATGACTGATCGTCAACAAGGTAATTTCATAATCAAAATCAACAAAACCTTCAACAATTACACGGTCGCTGTTGCCACGGGCACCTTGCATGGCATAATTCCACGCATAGTCAATATCGGCAGCACTTTTCACCACACTTTGTCCTTTTCCCGAAGAACTCATAATCGGTTTCACCACACAAGGAAATCCAATTTCTTCGATCGCGGCTTCAAACTCTTCTTTCGATCCGGCAAATTGGTATGGCGAAGTAGAGAGCCCGAGTTCTTCGGCTGCCAAAGTTCTGATTCCTTCGCGGTTCATGGTCAATCGTGTGGCATTTGCAGTTGGAATTACATGAAATCCTTCCTGCTCCAACTCCAACAATTTGTCGGTGGCAATGGCTTCCACTTCCGGGATGATATAATCCGGTTTTTCGGTTCTGATAATTTCTGCCAATCGTTCACCATCCAACATTGAGGCAACATAATAACGATCGGCAACCTGCATTGCAGGCGCATTTTCGTAGCTGTCAACAGCTATTACTTCCACGCCGTAACGCTGAAATTCGATTACAACTTCTTTTCCTAATTCACCCGATCCCAGCAAAACTACTTTTGTTGCCGACGGCGAAAATTTTGTTCCTAAAACTACCTTTGTGCTCATCCCTGTTTTTTCATTTTTTTTTTGATGCCGCAAAAATAGGTTTATTTACGATTGTACATTTTAATACCACCGCCCAACTCTGTTTTGCTAACATTTTATTGAAACTGAAAAACGACTTGCATTGCGGAAATTTAATTCAGCAGTTGAACAAAGCGAAATCCTAATAGTTATTTCAATATAAATAACTAACAATGAAAGCAATAAAGAAAGAACAAATTAGCCAGGAGGTTTTCGACCTTTACGATGACTATGCTCACAACCGAATTGATCGCAGAAAGTTTGTTGAACGACTTTCGGCTTATGCCGTTGGAGGTTTAACTGTTTCGTCGCTTATGAGTTTTATTATGCCCAACTACCAGGATAAAATTCAGATTAAAGCAGATGATTCGCGACTGAAAACAGAAACGATTGAATACCAATCGCCCAAAGGTGGAGGTAAAATCAGTGGTCAATTGTCGCGACCGGCTGGAAATTCAAAAAAGCTGCCCGGAATTGTAGTTGTGCACGAGAACCGAGGTTTGAATCCACATATTGCCGATGTTGGCCGACGTGCCGCACTGGCAGGCTTTATATCGGTTTCGCCCGATGCGCTTAGCCCGTTGGGAGGTTACCCCGGGAATGATGACGATGGCCGCACAATGCAGAGCAAACGCGACAGAGATGAAATGTTGCAGGACTTTATTGCTGCATTCAACTACCTGAAAGCACACCCGGAATGCGATGGCAACATCGGTGTGGTTGGATTCTGTTTTGGCGGATGGATATCGAATATGATGGCAGTTGAAGTCTCAGATTTGAAAGCCGCCGTGCCATTTTATGGGGGACAGCCTTCGGAAGAAGAAACCAAACAAATTGAAGCCCCGCTACTGTTGCATTATGCAGAACTGGACACACGCGTAAATGCCGGATGGCCGGATTACGAAGCGGCTCTAAAAAAATACAATAAAGAATACACGGCACACATGTATCCGGGCGTAAACCATGGTTTCCACAACGACACCACGCCGCGTTATGATGAAGCTGCAGCAAAACTTGCCTGGAGCAGAACCATCGACTTTTTCAAAGAAAAACTGGTTTAACAAGCTAACTCTCCACTTCTACTTCCGGCATAATTTTGTTTCTTTACAAAAACAAAATTTATGTCGGTTATTATTGATGGAGCATCCTATAATACCTTTGAAACTCCACGTTTGATTCTTCGTCCGGTTCAGGAAAGTGATGCACTTTTTATTCTTCGTTTGTTCCGCACTGAAAATTGGTTAAAATATATTGGCGAGCGGGGTGTTTACTCGGAAGATGAAGCACGTACTTACATTCGGGAGAAAATGTACCCTCAACTAAAAAAGAAAGGTTATGGAAACTATTTGGTCATCCGTAAAACGGACAATGCCAAGATGGGCACCTGCGGGCTTTTTGACCGTGAAGGACTGGAAGGAATCGATATTGGCTTTGCCTTTCTTCCTGAATTTGAAGGACATGGTTATGCTTTTGAAGCTGCCGAAAGACTAAAAAAAGCAGGAATTGAAGATTTTAAAATCAAGAATATAACTGCAATTACTGCGAAGTATAATCTGCGTTCGCAACGACTATTGGAAAGACTTGGAATGCGTTTTACAAAACACGTGACTTTACCCAACGACGATGAAGAACTCATGTTTTATCGCCTGAAAGATTGACAAACTGATCAATTGCAAAATTGTACAATTGCTTACTGCTATTTTGCCAACTGCACTCAACTTGTACTTTTGCCTTTTTCCTTTCTACTTTTTACTTGTTTTTTACTCTTCATCCAGCTCCACATATAGTTGTGTTGCTTCCACTCTGGCAACCACTATTTTTTCATCTTTATCAATAAAACCGGTAATTGCAACAGCATCGTAAACTTCGCCTTCAATGTTTATTTTTCCTCCGGGGCGCAAAACGGTTTGTGCAATTCCTTTCTTTCCTTTTAAATCGAAAAGTTTGGTTTCAACGCTAACAAAACCTTCGTTAACATGCTGAACCGTGTTTAAAGCAAAGTTTTTAAATAGTCCGTGCTCAGCGGTAAACATCCGTTTCCCGAAGTATAGCGCCAGTACAAAACCACTAAACACGCCGATTACTACAGTGGCAATTGCCTTTCCAACACCTTCCATCTCAACACCTTCAAAATCGAAGTTTACATTATCGATCAGGCTTAGAACCAGGCCAACAAAAACAAACAATATTCCCACGGCTCCGGCAACTCCAAAGCCCGGGATAACAAATATCTCCACCGCAATAAGTATCAGCCCGACAATAAACAGCGCAATTTCCCAATGTTCGGCCAGTCCTTCAAGGTAGAGCGGCATAAAATAAAGTAAGGCAGCTAAAATTGCTATTCCCAGCGGGAAACCGATTCCCGGCGACTGCATTTCAAAATAAATACCTCCAACAATTGCCATAATCAATAAGCCGGATACCATTGGATGTACCAGAAAACCGATGATCTTTTCAATAAAAGATGGCTCGTATTCAAACAACTCATAATCATCAATTCCTATTTGCTGAAGCACTTCATTAACGTTTTCGGCGGTTCCTTCGCAAAAACCATTTTTCATCGCTTCCGAAGGTGTAAACGTAAGTACCTGTCCCGTGTCGGAAACACCTTCAATATAAATTCGCTCATCCACCATTGCCTCGGCAATTCTCGGGTCGCGGAACCAATCTATAATCGTATCACCGCTGGCTGTTATCGTTGTATCTTTTCCGTGTGCTTCAGCCGTTGCCCGCATAGTCGATCGCATGTAGCTCTGGTATTTATCGGGCATCGCCGCACCGGTTTGGTTGACCACGGTAGCCGCGCCAATACTTCCTCCCGGACGCATATAAATACCGTCGCAGGCAATGGAGATTAACGCTCCTGCCGATGCCGCATTATTGTCGACAAACACATAAACCGGGATTTTACTTTGCAGAATTCGCGTGCGTATAGAATCGGCATCAACAACAGTGCCGCCATAAGTATTCATGTGAATTAGAAACACGTCGGCTTTTACCGAATCGGCTTCTGCAAAAGCCTGGCTCACCTGGCGTCGTGTGCCCGGGGTAATTTCGGATTTGATATTCAGAAGAAATACTTTTTTCTTATTGACCTCCTGCGCAAAAGCAGCTAAAGTGGCGAGTACAAATAACAAAATCCAGAAATTTTTCAGCTTCATGGCATTGATTTTTTTCAAGTTCCAAAATACAAAAAACAAATTACAATTAATACCAATTGTTTTCCATTGTGAGCCTTTAGCGAAACTGCGCTGCGGTTAAAGAATATTAAATTCATTCGGCTGCCAAATAGCTAGTCCGTGTAATTTTATAAATTTGCAGCTTAATTCTAAGTAATAATAATGGAACTTAATACATTAACAGCAATTTCGCCGGTTGACGGCAGGTACAGTAACAAAGTAGAAGGGTTGGGAAAATACTTCAGCGAATTCGCGCTGATTAAGTACCGATTACTTACCGAAATAGAATATTTTATCGCACTTTGCGAAATTCCTCTACCACAACTTGCTGATATTCATACAGATAAACTGGACCAACTTCGTGAGCTTCACAAAAACTTTTCGCTGGAAGATGCACAACGCATAAAAGACATTGAAAGTGTGACAAACCACGATGTAAAAGCTGTTGAGTATTTTATAAAAGAAGAATTTGATAGGCTGGAACTGGGCAAATACAAAGAGTTTATTCACTTTGCGCTAACCTCGCAAGATGCCAATAATACCGCCATCCCAAAATCGATACAAGATGCCTTGGAAGAGGAATATTACCCGCTGTTGCAGGAGTTGATCGAAAAACTATTGACACTGGCTTCAGAATGGAGAGACATTCCGATGCTCGCAAAAACACACGGTCAACCGGCCTCTCCAACAAAAGTTGGTAAAGAGATCAAAGTATTTTTAGAGCGTATTATGGTGCAGTTGGTTCAGCTTAAATCAATTGCTATCGATGCAAAATTTGGTGGAGCTACCGGTAACTTTAATGCACACTTAGTAGCTTATCCTGATATTAACTGGGAAGATTTTGCCAACAAGTTCCTGAAAGACAAACTGGGATTGAACCGTTCGCAATTCACCACACAGATTTCGCATTACGATAACCACAGTGCTATTTTTGATGGACTGAAACGTATCAATAATATCATTCTTGATCTCGACCGCGACATCTGGAGTTATATTTCGATGAACTATTTCAAGCAGAAAATTAAAAAAGGCGAAGTGGGTTCATCAACAATGCCACATAAAGTTAATCCGATCGATTTTGAGAACTCGGAAGGAAACATTGGTATTGCAAATGCAGGTTTTGAGCAACTGTCACAGAAACTTCCGGTTTCGCGTTTACAGCGCGACCTGACCGACTCAACCGTTACCCGTTTTATCGGTGTTCCGTTTGGTCATACGTTAATTGCCATCAAATCTACTTTGAAAGGTTTGAACAAATTGCTGATCAACACGGCGGCCATCGAAAAAGACCTTGAAAATAACTGGGCAGTGGTTGCCGAAGCAATACAAACCATTTTGCGTCGCGAGTTTTTCCCAAATCCATACGAGGCCTTGAAAGATCTGACCCGTAAAAACGAGGTGATTAACAAAGAGGCTATCCATAATTTTGTTGATGGTTTGGACGTTAGTGATGCTGTAAAAGAAGAGTTAAAAGCGATTACACCACAGAACTACACAGGAATTTTTTAAAAAATAAGGAAGATTTTAATCCGGAATGCCAGCTTCGGGATTCCGGTTTTCATCTTCTGTCTTCACCATATGAAAGACTTCTTAAAACTCATGAAACGATTTGTACCGCCCTACCGGGGGAAAGTCTTCATGAACATTATTTACAACATTTTAGGTGCACTTTTCGGAACTTTTTCGTTTGCTATGCTTATTCCGGCACTCGATATTTTGTTTAAAACAAAAGAACTGGTAACCGAAAAAGTGGAATGGGCTCTTACTGCCGATTCAATTACCAATAACATAAATTATTACATCAGTTCGTTTATTGCCAAACACGGTGAACAGGATTCGTTACTGCTTATTGGTTTAATTTTGGTAATTGCCACACTTTTTAAAGTTGGCTTTACCTACCTGGCCGATTTTGTACTTATTGCCTTGCGTAACGGTGTTGTTTACGATATCCGCTCGCTGATTTACAAGAAGATAATTGGTTTGCCGCTCGGTTATTTTTCGGAAGAACGAAAAGGCGATATAATGGCTCGCATAACCAGCGATGTGCAGGAAGTGGAAAACTCGGTTGCCAACTCGCTGGGGATGATGATTAAAAACCCGATTCTAATAATCGTTTATCTATGTGTAATGATTTACATGAGCTGGTCGCTGACTTTGTTTGTGTTTGTTATGTTACCAATAACCGGAATAATTATCGGACGAATTGGCCGTAGTCTGAAACGTGTGTCGACCAAAGGGCAAAATAAACTGGGCGAAATTCTGTCGATTATTGAAGAAGATCTTTCGGGATTGCGTATTATCAAATCGTTTAATGCTGAAGAAAAAGCCATCGGACGATTTCAGGATGAGAACCAAAACTACCGGCTGATCATGAATCGCCTGATGTGGCGTCGTCACCTGGCCCACCCGGCCAGCGAATTTCTGGGAACCATAGTTATTGTTGTTGTTTTGTGGTATGGTGGTCGAATTATTCTTGGAGGAAACGACTCGTCGCTCACAGCTGCAGAATTTATCGGCTATATGGTGTTTTTCTATGGAATCATCAATCCGGCTAAAGCATTCTCGACAGCACTTTACAGTGTTGAAAAAGGCCTTGCTTCAATGCAACGTATTGATCATGTTCTTGCCGCAGAAGTTACCATCGTTGATAAGAAGGATGCCAAAAACATCGAGTCGTTCGAAAAAGATATTGTTTACAAGAATGTAACTTTCGCTTACAACAAAGCAGAGGTACTTTCGAACGTAAGCCTGAATATACCGAAAGGAACAACCGTTGCGCTGGTAGGATCGTCGGGTAGTGGAAAAACCACCATGGTTGATCTCTTGCCACGTTTCTGGGACATTACTTCTGGAAATATTGAAGTGGACGGAACCGATATTCGCGACCTGAAACTAAAATCGCTACGTAGCCTGATTGGAAATGTAAACCAGGAACCTATTCTATTTAACGACACCATACGAAATAACATTGCTTTTGGTATTGATAACGTTAGTGACGAAGCAGTGATACAGGCTGCAAAAATTGCCAATGCGCACGATTTTATCCTGGGAACAGAAAATGGCTACGATACCATAATTGGCGACCGTGGCGATAAACTTTCGGGCGGACAAAAGCAACGCCTTTCTATTGCACGTGCCATTTTACGGAATCCACCAATTCTGATTTTGGATGAAGCCACTTCGGCTTTGGATACCGAATCGGAAAAACTGGTACAGGAAGCATTGGAAAACCTAATGAAAAACCGCACATCGCTGGTTATTGCACACCGTTTATCTACAATTAAACACGCGAATCTGATTTGTGTACTACACAAAGGTAAAATTGTGGAGCAAGGAACACATGAAGAATTAATGGAGCTTGGTGGGCGCTACAAAAAATTACATGGCATGCAGATGTTTTGATTTTAGCTGCGAGCTGCGAGTCACGAGATTCGAGTATCAAGTTTCTAGCCGCGAGATGCAAGTACATCCACCAAATGAATAGTTTTAATTGGTAGTTTCTGTTTTTTAATATAGGCATCCATATTCATCAGGCACGAAGCTTCGGTTGATACAATATACTCCGCACCGGTTTTTAATGCATGTTCAACCTTTTGTTCGGTCATTGCCGTTGAAATGTTATGAAATTTAGCGGCAAATGTCCCCCCAAAACCACAACATGTCTCCAAAGCTTCCATTTCGATGAGTTCAAGACCTTTTACCATACTTAATAGTTTGCGTGGTTCTTCTTTAATACCATATTCTCGTAAACCGGCACACGAATCGTGGAACGTAACTTTATGATTGAAAGTAGCTCCAAGTTCAGTTACTTTTAAGTGATTCACCAAAAAATCGGTAAACTCGAACACCTTTTTCCGGGTCTTATTTGTCTTTCTGAGCAACTCCTCGTCATCTTCAAACAATTTATGGTAATAGTTTCGAATAAAGCCTGTACATGAGGCTGAAGGTGCTACCACAACGTTTGCCAATTCAAAATCATCCAGGAATTTTGTAGCTACTGTTCTTGCTTCGTTCCAGTACCCACTGTTAAAAGCCGGCTGACCGCAGCAGGTTTGTTTAGGATTGTATTTCACATCGCACCCCACCTTTTCCAGCAGGTTTACAAAACTTCCTGCAGTTTCAGGATAAAACTGATCGATAAAACATGGAATAAAGACGTTGATTTGCATTGCCTCGAATTTGTGGTTAAAATAACACTTATAAGCTGAAGAATTAAATATTTCACCAGGAATTTAATTCAATAAAAAAGGCCTTACTAAAGTAAGACCTTTGTGCTTTTGCACGGGAGGAGAGACTCGAACTCCCGACACCTGGTTTTGGAGACCAGTGCTCTACCAACTGAGCTACACCCGTGTTTCATTTTGCGTGTGCAAATATAGTAATTCAATTCAAATTACCTAGGCCAGCGAAAGAAATTATTGCAAATATGCACACAATGCCATTGACGGAATAACTCTCCAGAATTTTAAATCGAAGTGAAACAAAAAAAAGGATCACATGAAATTTCCAGTGGCGAAAAAATATCTCAAACCAGAATAGGTGCACGTTAAAAAGGCCTTATATTCAGACATACAGCCTCACTTTTAAATTTGATTTTTTATAGAAATCTATTTGCGTTGAAATTTCTCAAAATATGAAGTAGGTGTATAACCGGTATTCTTTTTAAAAGCACGGTTAAAATTCGATAAATTATTAAATCCACTTTCAAAACAAATCTGCGACACTGTCATTTTTCCCTCTAAAAGCAATCTACAGGCGTATCCAATTCGTATTTCGTTGACAAATTCGGAAAGCGATTTTCCTGAACTCTCCTTAAAATACCGACAAAACGCCGATGGGTGCATATTGGCAACGGACGCTACATCTTTTAATTCAACTTTCTTCAGGTAGTTCGTATTCAGGTAATGCATAACTTTAGTTAAGCGGCTACTTGTAAAATCGTGCTTCTCCAACTGATAATACTCCCCGGCCAATAAACGATACTCAGTTGACTTTGCCATAAACTGTAACAACTGAAGCATGTATGATAAGCGGTCAAAACCATCAGAACGAGCGACCTTCAGTACTTTCTTCCGGGCTTTATCGGCAAACTCTTTTGTAAAGCTTATTCCCCTGCCCGACCTTTTTAAAAGCTCTTTAACCTTGTAAAACTCAGGATAATCGGCCATGGCTTCTTGAAAAAACTCGTTCGGAAATTGTATTACAATATACTTTAATCGTTTGGTAGAATCTTCTTTATAAAGAGACGTATCAGATTTCCAGAAATGAGGCAAATTACTGGCTATTAGTACAAAGTCTCCCGACGAAAATTCTTCAATGTTATCGGCAACAAACCTTGTCCCAATTCCTTCCAATACATAAACAATCTCGTACTCTGAATGGAAATGCCAGGGGTATGTAAAATCCTTTTTTTCCTGAACTTTTACTTTAACAACTGATTTCCCCGGAAAATCAATGTGTTCGTGCATCAATTTCATAGTCTGACCGTTAGATTGTCGCTAAAAATACAAAATTGCAAAACAAATACAAACACTTGCAAATGTAGTACTATATCCAAATCATGAAAAAATGTAGATTTACTGCTAGAACTTAGAACCTAACTTATGACTAATAAACGATGCTACTCTTTGCCATCAATTGGCAATATAAATACCTCACAAATATATTTAAGCAGCTTTATTTGCCCTCACAATGCAAAGTTTTCTTCGTTAAACAGAACTCAAATATGCATTGATATCGATCTATTTAAAAGTTAGGCCCGAAGAGTTATTTTCGGAAGAAGTTTAATACAAAGGACGTAATAGTTTATTCAATTTTTACTCACTAACAAAACCAACTGCAATGAAAACGGTATTACTTAGTACAATCCTTCTGCTTTCTCAAACATTATTTGCCCAACCGATTACCGAATTCAATATCGAATTTTCGGAAGACTGTTTAAACACTCCGGTATCTTTTTCTTTAAACGGTATAAATTACAACACCGATAATAATTCACTCGTACTGTATGAAATAATTGATGGTAAAGAAAATCCAATTCCCTGCCAGCTTGAAACAGGACATTCGGCGCGTCTTTGGTTTTTGCTAAACGGAGAAACCAAAAAAGGAACTGTTCGGGAATTTCTGTTAAAAGCAGAAGAGAAGTCGGTAAACACAAATACCAGTATAACACTAAAACATGATCACAAAGATCTCAGTTTGCAAAAAGGCGAAAATCTCATACTGAAATACAGACATGCCGTTACTTTCCCTCCTGAAGGTATCGATCCGCTCTATAAACGCTCAGGCTACATCCATCCATTAAGCTCACCTGGAGGAAAAGTCCTTACGCGTATTCAGGCGCCCGATCATTACCACCATTACGGCATATGGGGGCCATGGACCAAAACGCACATAAATGACAGATCTGTTGATTTTTGGAACCTGAAAGAAGGACAGGGAACGGTTAAGTTTGCCGGTTTTCTGTCAGAATCAGAAGGAGCAATATATAGCGGTTTCAAAGCTTTACAACAACATATTGATTTTGGAGCTCGTGGCGAAGACCAAATTGCCATGAATGAGATTCTGGATGTACGCGCCTGGAATATTGGCGAAGATGTTTGGATGGTTGACTACACCACCTCGCTAAACAGTCCGCTAAAAAACGGAATTATGCTTGATGCTTATCGCTATGGCGGAGGAATTGGTTTCCGCGCAACAGAAAGCTGGCACAAAGACAATTGTACTGTTCTCACATCTGATGGAAAAACAAGAGTTGATGCAGATGGTTCATATGCCCGCTGGTGTTTGGTAGAAGGTCAGTCTGATGTTGATGAAGGCCGTTCCGGGATACTTTTTATGAGCCATCCTTCGAATAGAATGCATCCGGAGCCAATGCGTGTTTGGCCACTTGATGCTAATGGCGGACGCGGTGATATGTATTTCGAGTTCGTCCCGATACGTCATGATGATTGGCAACTGAAGCCAAAGCAAACGTATACCTTAAAATACCGTATGCTAATTTTTGACGGTGAGCTTGATGCCGAAACAGCAGAAAAATACTGGAATAGTTTTGCCAGTATTCCAAAAACCAACTTAAATTAGTCACATTACTATAACCAATAAAACTTAAATATGAAACGAAGAGTATTTTTAAGAAATGCAGCAACTACAACAGCCGGTGCGATGGTAATACCTACGATTGTACCTTCTTCTGTTTTTGGCGCATCAGCCCCCAGTAACAAAATCAATATAGGTCAGATTGGCTGTGGACGTATTGCAGTAACCCACGATATGCCGGGCACCATGCAACACGATGTTGTCCGTATGGTTGCTGTTTCAGACTTAGACAGCATCCGTATGGAAAAAGGGAAAAAACTGGTGGAAGACTACTACAAGAAAAAAGGTACCAGTGTTGAAGTTAAAATGTATGCCGATTACAAAGACATGCTGGCTGATAAAGATATTGACGCGGTTGTAATTAGTACCCCAGACCACTGGCACTCGCAACCTGCCATTGAAGCAGCATTAGCCGGTAAAGATATTTACCTGCAGAAACCAACATCGTTAACCGTGTCAGAAGGCCGTTTATTGAGCGACATCGTTAACCGCCAGGGGACTGTTCTCCAGGTAGGTACCCAGCAGCGTTCTTCTTCACAATTCCTTCGTGCGGCCGAACTGGTACGTAATGGTCGAATTGGAAAAATTCACACCGTAAAAATTGGTCTTCCCGGTGATCCCGGCGGCCCGGTTTTCGAAACAAGCCCGGTTCCTTCAACATTCAATTTCGATATGTGGTTGGGCTCAACTCCTGAAGTGGAATACAAAGAAAAAATGGTTCATCCGCAACACGATTACAGTCGTCCGGGATGGTTACGCAACCGAAGTTATGGTGCCGGAATGATTACCGGTTGGGGCCAACACCACTATGATATTGCAGCATGGGGTATGGATACCGAATATACCGGACCTATTTCGGTTGAAGCTGTTGCACAATTCCCAAAATCGGGCGACTGGAATGTTCATGGTGATTTTATGGTTAAACAGGAATACGCAAACGGCGCAACGGTATTTACCAGCGGTGGTTATCCGAATGGTATTCGTTTTGAAGGCGAAGATGGATGGGTTTTTGTAACCCGTGGTGCTTACCGTGCAACACCATCTGATCCGATTCCAGCAGGTTCTACAAAAGCCCTGGATGCCAGTAGCGAAGATATTTTAAAATCGGTAATTGGCGACGACGAAACCAAACTTTATGTTAGTCATGAACAACACGGAAACTGGTTAGACTGTATCCAATCGCGTAAAACTCCAATTTCTCCTGCAGAGATTAGTCACCGCACTTGTACCATCTGTTTGATAAGCGATATCGCGATGCAAATTCCGGGAGTACTTGAATGGGATCCAGCTGTAGAACGTTTTAAAAACAACGATCTGGCTAATTCAATGTTAAGTCGTCCACAACGTTATCCGTACGGAACCGATTATATCAAACGATAAATAGCAGAAACTATAAAAGGGAAAAGTTCTCTATTGACCGAAATAACGAGGCTGTCTAAAAAGTAAAACAAATAAAGATGAAACTTTCAGTTTATAACCAACTTTCATTTTACCCCTCCAAACCTCCCCTGAAGAGGGAGGCTTAAAGTCCCCTACAGGGGATTTAGGGGTGAAAAATCAAGTGGTTAATTACGGACTGTAAGTTATTCTGTTACAATATTATCTTTTTGGACAGCCAAAACATATAATTTTAATGTAGGCGTAGTCCATATAAATTTCAGAAAAAAAATGACCAGAATATTATTAACAGTTGTGTTACTGATTTCCGTTTTTTCAGTAAAAGCACAAATCGAACAATTTAAATGTACTCCCGAATGGGTGCAGAAAATCGAGAAAATTGCTCCGGCTAAAGCCGAAGTACAACCTCAAAAAACAAGGAAGATATTAATATTCGACCGGTTTACCGGTTTCGATCACTGGGTTATTCCACATACCAGCCAGGTAATTAAAGTTCTGGGACAAAAAACCGGCGCTTACGAAGTAAGAATAACCAAAGATGTGTTTTGTTTTGAGAAAAATAACCTGCAAAACTACGATGCGGTTGTTTTAAACAGCGCCTGTTCAATTGGTCCGCGACGCGATCTTATCCTGGATTGTCTGGATATAGACACAAGTATGGACGATGATGAAAAGAAAGCAAAGGCAGCAGAATTGGAAGCCAACCTGATCAACTTTGTAAAAAAAGGTGGTGGTTTAATGGTAACCCATGGTGCCATTGTTATGCAAAACAACTCAATGCCCTTTAGCGAGATGGTTGGAGGTAGCTTTGATTACCACCCCCGACAACAAGAAATCAGTTTAGAATTGTGCGACCCAAATCATCCGCTGGCAAAAGCCTTTGAAGGAAAACCATTTGTACATGTTGATGAGCCGTACTTATTCAATAAAGCATACGATCAAAAGAACTTCAAACCTCTTCTGTATATGGATACCGACAAACTTGAAGGGAAAAGAAAACCTATAGAAGATAACATCCGCTATGTTTCGTGGATAAAAAAACATGGGAAAGGCCGTGTGTTTTATGTATCACCATCGCATAATGCACAAAGCTTCGAGGATGAACGTTTACTGAAATTCTACTTAGACGGAGCACAGTATGTTTTGGGCGATTTGAAATGTGACGATTCACCTATTGATTTGTAAGTATCATATTATTAAGCAAAATCAGACTGATTACATTGAAAAAGAACAAGCGTGTTTTTATTGCTGTATATGCAAATTTCTAATCTGAATCCTAGTAAATGAACATTCAATTAAGAGTATAAAGAATTAAATACCACAAAGTTAAAACCACTCTCAATGACTAACGCCTTTAAAGTAGAAAATCCAAATTTCACACAAAGTCCACATACAGGAATGACCAGAGAGCATTACATCGAGTTAGCCAAATATATGCTAACCCGTGCTTTCAAATATGTTGATTCAATAGAAACACCGCTAACTTTTCCAATAATCCCCGGTAAGACATATCCCCAACCCAATGCGCCGGACTGGCGGTATCGTTCGGCTGAATTTGAAGCACTGGAAAGAACTTTCACATTAGCAGGACCATTAATTCATGTGGATCCTGAAGTAGAAATCAATAATATAAAACTGCGCGATTATTATAAGCTGCATTTTTACCGCACTTTTACTCCCGGAAATTCAAACTCATTGCCACTTCCCGAGGATTTACCCGATTCAAATTATCAGTTTACCTGCGAATTTGGCGGTTTATTTAAAACCCTTTTGCTTTTACCCGATACGGTTTGGTCGCTTTACAGCGAATCGGAAAAAAACGATATGCTTGAGTGCATTACGAAATGGGCCCACCACAGAACCACGCAAAACAACTGGCGAATCTTTAATATTGTAACACTCTCTTTCTTAAAAAAACATGGCTACCCTATTGATGATGATATGCTAAAAAGCCATTTGCTTTGGGTAGCTTCTTATCACTCAGGTGATGGTTGGTACCTCGAACAAACCTATAATTACTATTCCATTAGCCTGTTCATTGTGTATACAACTATTTGGAACAGAACTTTTGGCGATGATTTTTACCCTGAAATTGGTTCTATAATAGAAGAATCGGCTAAAAAACTCATGAAATGTATTACCAGTTTCTTTGGGCGTAACGGATATATAAATATGTGGTCGAGAAGCATTTGCTATCGAACCTGGGTTTCTGGTGCTTTCCCTGTTGCATTTATGCTAAAAGAACAAACCGGACTTGATGCAGGATGGGCCAGACGACTATGTTCCGGTTCTTTGTTACAGTTTGTTAGCCGCGAAGAATTCTTTTGCAACGATGTTCCAAGTTTAGGCTTTTATGGTCAGAAGGAGTACATGGTTCAAAACTACAGCTGCTCTGGCAGTCCGTTTCTTATGTTCTTACCGTTCATTTGTTTGGCGCTTCCTGAAGATTCGCCATTTTGGACAGCAACCGAAAACGAAGGAATGTGGGAGACATTGGGCAAAGACTCAAACAAAGTGGTTCTTAAGCACCCCGGCCTGGTACTGGTAAATCATGGAAAAACAGGAACTTCGGAGATTATTCCGGGAAAAGTTTATTACGATGATCCCAATTATTCGAAACTAACTTACAATACACATTTCCCCTGGGAGGATCAAAATCCGCTGGGCGGAACATCAATGGAATACAGTTTCCGTAGCCAGGATCCCAGAGACCTCAGAGGCGATGATGTAAACTTTTATTTGACCGGTTTAACGGTTGATAATGATTCAGAAGAGAACCAACGATACACCACCTCGCAGAATATGCTCTTTAATGGTGTGGAAAACGATATTCTATACCGTCAGGCCATTATGCGTCGTCCTCCTAACAATGGCGTTGGGTATATTATCGACCTGGCCGATATAAACATACCAGGTGGAGTTATCCGGGTTGACCGATCACGTTTGGCTTTCGAATACGAACTAACTTTGGGCCATTTTGGACTTCCTCATATTGCCGGTAAAAAAGCGGAGATAAAATCATTTGAATTGAATGGCAACCAAATTATTACTGCAAAAATAGAGGGGCGGCAGGTGGCTCTTATCAGTTACTATGGCTGGGATGCATTGGACTGCATGACGCATAACAACCGAAACGCCGAAGCTGATGAAAGTTCTGTAATTTTTGCTTATAAAAAACGTATGCAGAAAAACCCTCCAATGGAGCTGATGATAACCGCACTTCTTCATAAAACTGATGATACCGAATGGACAACAGAAGAACTATCGCCAATTAAAAACTTCCAAATCAATGAAATAACGGCAACGATGTCGCCACTTGGTGCAACAATTGAGCTTTATAACGAAAAGAAATACGAGGTCGACTTCAAGGATATTGATGGGAAAAAAACTTGTTAATGCATCGACTTTTTATTGTATCGTAATAGCTTTTACAAACTTTAATTAATTGCCTAAATAGCAAGATAAACAAAGCAAGAAATTCAAAAACTTCGAAAGCGATCTGGAATATGTTATATGGATTCAAAAAAATTCAGACCAAATACTTTTCCCGATTTTTTCGTTCATGTTAACAATTGAAATCTTTCTAAGTCTATTAGAGAGATTTCAATTGTTAAATGTCAGGCAGTTGTTTATTCAGCATCATATTCCAGAATAAAGCCGTATTTATACGCTTGATTTCCATCAATGGTGTATTTATCCATTGTCCGGGCTCCCCACGAATCGTTTCCCCCTACTCCATGAATATTCAGGTCGATATTCAGATTAATAAAATCGCGTTGAGGCAATTCATAGGAATGTTGTGCCTTTTTCAAATCCTCTTCGGTGCAAACATCATAACGGGTGCACTATCATACCCCACGGAACTTAGCCCCTTTTCCTGCTCATTAATCAATTAATCCATTTGATTAACATGCTGCGAAAATGCTAAAAGAAACAGGTTCAATATGTGCTAGCATGCTTATCATTCGTTTAGAATTGCACCAGTATCTTCATTATTTTTCCGGGGGCTTCCGACCATTCTTTCATAGCCACGGGTGCTTCTTCCGGGCTTACTGTTTTCGAAATCAAAATGTTTTCATCAATCTTACTGCTTTTCAGGTACTTTATTACAGCTTCAAAATCGGATGGATTTGCATTACGCGATCCCATTATTTCCAGTTCTTTCTGTACCCAAAGCTTGGTTGAAAACGCTACCTCGGTGCCGGCATAACCAATACAAACTACCCGGCCTGCAAAAGCAACTTCTTCAATGGCAGCCCGGTATGTAACCGGGTTTCCTGCCGCTTCAATAACTACGTGTGGACCATCTCCGTTTGTAATTTTCTGAAGCTCTTTATGGACATCCTTATCTTTCGAATTAATTAAAAAATCGGCACCCAATTGTTGTGCTATATTAAGTTTCACATCGTCAATATCTACAGCAATTACGGTTGCACCGCGCAATTTTGCACGAACAATAGCACCACTTCCAATCATTCCACAACCAAATACCACCACAGTATCAATGTCCGTCACTTTTCCGTTATCGATGGCATAAAATCCAACGGTTAGCGGCTCTACCAAAGCCAGCTGCACATCCGACAAGGCCTCATCTTTTAGTACTTTCTGCCACGGAACAACAATATATTCAGCCATTGCACCATCGCGCTGAACGCCCAGTGTTTCGTTGTAACGGCAGGCATTAAAACGTTTTTGTTTACACGAGGTACATTGCCCGCAATTGGTGTAAGGAACAACCGTTACATTTTGTCCTTTCTGAAATCCTTCGGGCACTTCATCTCCGGTTTTTTCGATGACTGCCGATATCTCGTGCCCCGGAATACGCGGATACTGTACCATTGGATTTTTCCCGAGATATGTACTTAAATCGGAGCCGCAAAATCCAACGTATTTAATTTTAAGAAGAACATCTCCATTTCCCATCTGCGGCATTTCCCGTTCTACAATCTTTACATCACCAGGAGTTTTTATTTCTATTGCTTTCATCTGTTTATAATTGTTTATTCTTTAAGGTAACAGATGGAACTCCCATGATTAGAGTCATTCGCGTTTGAGTAAAAGATTTTCTCATGGTCGTTTCATCTGTTTTTACTGAAATTAAATATTGTAAATACTTTGTGCATTTTTATACAGGATCAAGTCCTGTTCCTCTTTCGTAAACTTCGAAATCGTTTTTTTAACTAAATCCAGCCAGTTTGAATAGCTTGCAGCCACCAGACACACCGGCCAGTCGGAACCAAATAGCAAACGCGAATGACCAAAAGCGTCAAGGACCACATCAAAATAAGGTTTGAGTTGTTCCTCTGTCCATAATTTGTAGTCGGCCTCAGTAACCATCCCGCTTATTTTACACGAAACATTTTCGCGCTTCGCCAGCTCTTGTATATTTTTTGCCCAGGGAGCCAGCTCGTTTATTTTGATTTTTGGTTTGGCAATATGATCGACCACAAACTGCTGCCCGGGATGCTGATCAACAAAACGTATGGTATTGGGTAGCTGGTGTTCAAAAATCAGAATATCGTAAACCAGGTTGAAGTTTTTTAATAGTGAAATTCCCTTATTAAAATCCCTCCCTAAAATGAATTCAGGATCAGGCTCTCCCTGAACAACATGCCGGACACCTTTTAGCCACTGGTTACTTTTATACGCTTCTAAAACCTGATGAATATTTGCATCAGCCAACGGCACCCAGCCAACAACTCCTTTCATAAAGTCGTTTTCGGAAGCCAGCTTTAAAAGCCAGTTGGTTTCTTCCAGCGATTGACGTGCCTGCACGGTTACAACACCTTCAACTCCGGTGTCAGCCAGCGTAGCTTGCAAATCGGCAGGCAAAAAAGACTTTCTGATGGTCGCCATTTCATCATCAATCCAATCAAATTCAACCGGATTGTAGTTCCACAAATGATGATGTGTATCAATAATCATAAGCTTCTGTTTTATAAATAGGGATATTCAGCGTCTATAATTTGTTCACTTTTTAGCTCAGCCCAAAATGCTTCAGGAAACTCCTGATTCAGAAGCGTTTTATTGTGTGCCATACGGTGCGGTTTACTCGGGTTTAACGCAACAGCAGCTATCTGAGGGGCCGAGAGTGCAAACTTTAAACAAGCATCACCGGGAGCAATATTGTATTTTTGGCAAATGGCAAAAAACTTTTCGCGCCAGACAAATAACTGGTGGTCGGCAGGATCTTTCGGATCGACAAGCCGGTAATCAAAATATTCGCCTCCGGTTAAAAAACCTGCGTTAAATATTGCCGAGTTAATTATACCCACGCCATCCTTTTCAAGCTGAACCATAAAATCGACAATTGCCTTTGGATGATGATAAATGGTAAATTTATTGGCAAACATTACCCAGTCGAATTTCACCTCTTCGTACAACTCTTTTATTACCAGCCAATCTTTTGAGCCAATTCCAACCGCTTTTACTTCGCCTTTCTCCTTGAGTTCGAATAAAGCTTTGTAAGCCCCCAAAATATCGTCCTTGCGTTTTTGCCGGTCTTCGGAGTCGGTTGCAGCCATTAAATATTCATCGGGGTCGTGTACTGAAACAATCTCTGGATTGAATTTTCCGCCCAACAACTCACATCCCTGTTGCCAGCAGTCCAAAATTCCGTTGTAACTGATCTTCTGAACGGCATCATATTCCAGGTTTGCCCAGGCTCCCGGCTCGAATGTAGGCTCAGCACTTGTTAGCAGCACACGATACCACCCCAGTTTATTACTGATTGTAATTTGTGAGGGCTCGACACCGAGTTTTTCCAGCCCCTGTCCGATAACTTCCAATGCAAGCCCGGCACCATATTTTCCGGCACTGTCGATCATTACCATACCATCTGCCACGTTAAACCATTCCTGCATAAGGTTTAGCTTTTCATCTTCTGACAGTTCACGGTAAAGATTTCCTAAATAACTGGTTCCGTAAATAATTTGAGGGCATGTTATTCCCGTTTTTCCTAATAATCGCGTTGTACTCATTTAATCAATTTCTTTAAGCTGCCCGTCAATGGCCTCATATTCATTCTTTTGGTCCAGTTCATAAATCCGGTCCATTAACTGCCACTTATCATTAGCCGTAGCTTTCTCACTACTCACCTGAAAACGCGACACAAAAGCTTCCCACTCGGCCTGCCGGGGTTTTCCGGCCAACTCAGTCATAGCCTTGTTGTGGTCGAAATCAGGTGTGGTATCCATAATCATGAACAAGCGGTTGTTGAGCAGGTATATCTCCATATCTATGATTCCCACCTCTTTCATACCCAGCGAAATTTCGGGCCAGGTGTTTCCTTTGGCGTGCACCTTTTTGTATTCTTCAATTAGCTGCGGATCATCCTTCAGCATCATTGTTTTGCAATATCTTTTGTACTTCATAAGTCGTTTGATTTAGTGTAAATTTCGAATAATTTATCGTATAGTAAAAACACAAAATACGGGCATTTTAGCGCAAAGCTTTCCGCAAAGCTTTGCATTAATAATTAAATGTTCTAAAACATAACCGCGAAGTTTTTAATTTTGACAAAAAGAGAGCGTTTTTATCATTTAACTCAGCAATAATGGGAAACCGACATATATCGTTAAAAGATCTTGCACGGGAACTGAATATTTCAATTTCAACGGTTTCAAGAGCCTTAAAAGATCATCCTGACATAAGCAGGGATATGAAAGAAAAAGTCAAGAAACTGGCGATAGAAAGAAACTACACCCCTAACCCGCTGGCAATGGGTTTATTAAAACAAGAAACACGAATGATCGGCATTGTTGTTCCTGATTTGGTTACTCATTTTTATGCTTCCATTATTTCAGGAATTGAAAGTGTTGCAAAAGAGAATGGGTACTTTGCTGTTATTGCCAGTTCGAATGAGAGTATTATCAAAGAAAAGGAATCGATTGAAAACCTGTTGAAAGCCAGAGTTGAAGGATTGATAGTTTGTATGAGCAGGGAAACTACTACCACGGATCATTTTGAAAAGCTGGTTAACCGGGATATTCCGCTGGTAATGTTCGACCGGATTTGCCTCAGCGATACAATTCCGGCAGTAGTAGCTGATAATGCTGATGCATCGCAGAAGATTGTAGAGCATTTTTATTCAAAAGGTTACCGGAGAATCGCCTATGTTTCAGGACCGGAGAACCTGAGTATTTCCAAAGAAAGAATGGACGGCTATCAGGAAGGAATAAAGGCCTGTGGTTTGACACCGGATAAGAATCTGGTAGAAAACTGTGATCTGACTTTTGAATCGGCAAAAAAGGCAATGAACAGGCTTCTTCAGTTGCCCAATCCCCCGGATGCCGTTTATGGTATTAACGACACCGTTGCGTTTGGCTTAATGAAAGTAATTAAAGAAGCTGGATTAAAAATCCCGGACGATATTGGAGTTGTTGGTTTTACCGATGAATTCCACTCGGTTGTTGTAACCCCGGCATTAACTTCGGTAACCCATCCTACTTTTGAGATGGGCCAACAGATTGCTCAACTTTTTTTCAAAAGGTTAACTGGATCTCAGACAGAAACGCGGATTGTAAAAACACAACTTATTGAACGGGAGTCATCAAACAAATCGTAAAACTACCACTAAACTCATTTCCGGACACTAAAAAAGCAACAACCTGTAATAAGATTGTTGCTTTTTTACCATTTGAATTCGATACAAAATTGCAGAGATTTATACCCTCTCCTATTTTAATTCCAATGCCTCCACTTCTGAATTCATGTCTCCAACAATTTCTTTGTAATCGCCAATCATTTCATTCAACTTGTCAGGATTACTTTTAGCCACATTCTTCTGCTGACCTATATCATCATTCAGATCGTAAAGTTGAAACTCCGGAGAATTTCCCAACTCGATATTAACCTGGGCGGCAACTGCGGGACCTTTGTATGGCGGAATCATTAACCAGTTGTCTTTGCGCAAGGCGGTTCGTGTTGATGCCTCCAGAACCAGTTGTTCGCGTCCTTCTTCAGATTTCCCCAGTAACACATTCAACAGCTCTTTGCTATCAGAAGTATTCACTTCTGCGCCTGTTAACTTAGCAACTGATGCAAGAATATCAATCTGGCTGATTAGCGCATCCGATTTTTTAGGCTCTATCTGTCCTTTCCAATAAGTAATAAACGGAACTCGGGTACCGGCTTCAAACAAACTGTATTTTCCACCTCGTAGTCCTCCGTTTTGATCGTGGTTGCCAATTCGTTCAACAGCATCATCGTAATAGCCATCGTTAAGTACCGGGCCATTATCGCTTGATAAAATGATCAGTGTATTTTCAAGAATTCCTTCTTCTTCCAGTATCTTTAAAAATTCACCAATACACCAGTCGGCTTCAACAATTACATCGCCACGCGGACCCAGATCGGTACTGCCAACAAATCGTGGATTTGGTGTACGCGGAACATGAGGTTGTTGCAAGGCATAATACAAAAAGAAAGGCTTGTTTTTGTGCTGCTTAACGTAGTTCTGCGCTTTTGCAAGAAAGTGATCGGCCATATCCACATCGCTCCATTTTGCTTTTTCTCCGCCTTTCATAAAACCAATTCGCGGAATACCGTTAACGATTGAATTGTTATGCCCGTGATCCCATTTCATGGTCAGCAATTCAGGATTGTCTTTACCGGTTGGTTCACCCTCGAAATTATTTTCATAATCAATTTCAATCGGATCATCCGGATCAAGCCCGTCTATCAAACCATCTTCCAGATAAACGGTTGGCACCCGATCCTGCGTAGCTGCCATAATGTACGAATAGTCAAAACCAATCTCATTTGGCCCCGGTGAAACGTGTTCGTTCCAATTCACATGACCACTACCTAAACCGAGGTGCCATTTGCCAACAACCCCTGTATAATACCCCTGTTCTTTTAACATTTTAGGAATGGTTACCTGTGTGGTATCAATAATCAGCGGTGCCGTTCCAGGTAAAATCTTGGCATCCTTATTTCGCCACGGATAAACGCCGGTAAGCAAGGCATAACGGCTTGGAGTGCAGGTTGCCGAAGACGCGTGTCCATCGGTAAACATTACTCCGTTGTTTGCCAATCGATCGATATTTGGTGTTTGAATTTCTGTGGCTCCGTAGGCACCAACATCACCATAACCTAAGTCATCGAGGTAAATGATAACAATGTTTGGCTTATCGGAGTTTGTCTCCTTGTTCGTTTTACCTGTTGAACAGGAGCTGAACACACCGAGTAGAAGTAGAAGAAAAAGGTAAAGGTTTAATTTGTTCATCAGTTATAGGTTTATACTAGTTAAGTTCGAACGTTCTATTTCTATCGCAATATAATTTATTGTTTCGAATTTCCAGCTCTGCCATTTGAAGTACACTTTCACGGTTTTTGAGCGGCTGGTCAAAGATTCTCACGCGTTCATCACCTTTTTTCTTTTCCAGATCGTAACGGCGCCAGGGCTCCACTTGATAAAAAATAAATGCGCGGTCGTCTTTTACCGCAACGCTGCAATGCCGGGCCATCGAATTATCCAAATTTCGCGTACCTCCATCTTTAAGTATTGTTCCCTGAAATTTCCAGTTTTCGGCATCGGTGGAATTGTATACGAAAAACCCGTTATGCGGATCGGTAATCAACCAGTACTTCCCCTTCCACTGGAAAATATAAGGCGCTTCCTCGAAATTTGAGCCGGTAGCTTCAGCATTAAAAACATCGCTTTTTGAAAAACCGGCTTCTTCCCAGTTTGTAAAATCCGATGTAGTTAAATGATAGAGTTCATTTTTCTTTGCTCCCTTTTCTTTTCCCTTAAACCAAACGTGATACAGATTTTTACTCCGATAAACCGTAGCATCGATAGCATTCAGATTATCGCTATGCAAAGCACTTACCTTTTGCCAGCCTTCAACAGGATTATTAAGAGGTGTTTTGTAATGTACAATCCAACCCTGCCCGCCCCAGGCTCCCTGTGTTGGGACGGTGTTGGGTTTCCAGGCAACAAACATGTGCAAAGTATCGTTGGCCGGAATAATTGCAGGTGCCCAAAATGTTGACGATGCATCTTTTTCGCCTCCAACGCCGTCAAACTTGCAATAACCCTTAAATTCCCAGTTTACCATATCTTTTGAAACTGCCACTCCAATCGGTGTTTGCAGCCAGGTATTTTCCAACATCGGACGACGGGCTGTATAATAAATGTACCACTGCTGTTCGTAACCGTTCCAAACGATCTCCGGATCGCAGGATCCCTGATAATTCGGATCGACAAAAAGCGGCGCCGGAACCTCATTTTGCTTTTTGTTATTGTTGTACGCACATGCAACAAAGCAAAATGAAGCAAGCAGTAAAACCAGGAATCTAAAGGTTTTAATCATTATTTTTTAAAGGAGTACTTCGTTAAATCAATATCTAAAGGATAGTTATTAAACCATTCTTCCAGATCTTTTTTTAACTCGGCAGCTTTAGCGGGTTCTTTATCTTTTAAGTTTTGTGTTTCGCCCATGTCCTTCTCAAGATTATACAGCTGAACATTTGATCCGTCGAAATTCATCAGCAACTTGTAATCACCTTTACGAACAGCCAAATCCGGTGCTCGGGTTCCCTCATAACCGGGGCGATCGGGAGGACGGATCCAAAAAATCGGTTTTGATCTTTTTTGTTGTTTTTTTCCAGAAATGGCGTCCAGCATCAATTCGCCGTCGTATGTTACATTTTCATCCGGAGTGGCACCCGCAATTTCCATAAATACCAAAGGAAGATCGATTGCTGCCATTACCGTTTTAGTGTTTTTTGTTCCCGCTTTCTTCTCTGAAATTTCACCCGGCCACCAGCTGATAAACGGTTCGCGGAATCCACCTTCGTAAAGCACTGTTTTATAGCCACGAAATGGTCCTGCTGTGTTTACTGCTTTGTCGGGACCATTATCGCTGGTAAAAATTATCAGCGTATTATCCCGGAGTTGCGGATTATTTCGAATGTAATCAAAAAGTCGGCCCATGTGTTCGTCCATCTCTTGCATCACGCCTAAAAACCGCGCTTTCATTGAAAGATCGCCACGTAATTCTTTTGGCGGCTCAAGTGGCGTGTGTATATCATCGGGCCAAAGATTAATGTAAAAAGGCTTGTTCGCTTTTTGTGCATTTTCTATAGCATCAATGGTTCGATCTACAAAAATCTGGGTAAAGTTCTCGCGTTTTGCCCAATGTACTTCTCCCCTTCCCAGCCGGGCCGATTGTTTTTCCAGTCCGCGTGTACTGTCAGGAAGATTAAGCGTTTCGTAAGTAGCCAGAAAACGCTCGCCCAAACCTTCGAACTGTGTTACCGATTCGTCAAAACCGTACTCCGTAATTAACGGTGCCTCTCCAACATCACGTCCGCCGCCCATGTGCCATTTGCCAATGTGTGCGGTGTAATAGCCTGCAGCCTGAATATTCCGGGCAACAGACGGAGCCGACAAATCGAGGTAATTTTTCATTCCCCGGTTTGCATTTGCGTTACGACTGTCGATGTATGAAGTTATTCCCCAACGAGCCGGATATTGCCCTGTTGTAACCGCTGTTCGCGATGGAGAACAAATGGGCGAGTTCACATAAAACTGAGTGAACAGAATTCCTTCGCTGGCCAAACGATCGATATTTGGCGTATGAACATCTTCCCGTCCATAACATCCTAAATCGGCAAATCCCATATCGTCGATAAAGACAAAAAGGATGTTTGTTTTTTTATCGTTGTTTTGCTGAACACCATTGCTGGCAAAGGTCTTCGTACCGCAAAACGATAAAATTATTGATAGAAAAATTATTAGTCGATTCATATTTTTCGATGATTAATTTAACTCTACTTTTTAGGTCTTGTTTTTGCCTTTGGGTGACTGTTTAACAACTGTTCCAGTTCAGCAACCTTTTCAGGCTTTTGCGCTGCCCAGTTTTGAGTTTCATGCGGATCGTTTACGTAGTCGTACAACTCATACAAAACTTCTTTGTTCGCATCTCTCATTGGTGTCCAGCGCACCATACGGTACTGCTCTGTGCGTATGGCTTCACCCATATAGCCCCCTTTGTTAAAAGCATGATAGGCATGATCTTTCACTCGTTTTGTACCATCTTTTAAAACAGGTACCAAACTGGTTCCGTCAATTGGTTGTGGGACATCCGGTTTTCCAAGACCAGCAAGGTCAGCCAGAGTTGTGTATATATCAACAGTTTCAGTTAACTGGTCGGTTTTTGTACCCGGAGTTGTTACACCCGGTGCTACATAAACAATAGGAATTCGGGTTGCTTGCTCAAAGTTTGTATGTTTTGTCCATGTACCGTGATCGCCCAGGTGCCAGCCATGGTCGCCCCATAACACAATGATGGTGTTTTCGTCCAGGTCCAGACGTTCCAACTCTTCAATTACGCGCCCCAGCTGAGCATCCATGTAACTCATACTGGCATAATAACCGTGAATCAGCTTTCGCTTTAAGTCGTCATCATAAATCCCTGTTTCCTGTTCAGGAATCGGGAAAAACTGAACAATTTCGCCCCTTCGTTTTAAGGCACATTCAGGTGCATCTTTAGGTTGTTCTTCGTTAACCGGCATAGGTAGTTCGTTGGGATCATACATATCCCAGTATTTTTTCGGAGCACAGAATGGCAGGTGCGGACGGGCAAATCCAACGGCCATAAAAAACGGCTGATCAGGATTTTTGCTCAGCTTTCGCAAGCGGTTGATAGCGTGAGTGGCCACACGTCCATCGGCGTATGCTTCATCCAGTACATCAGGGCTTTCCCAGGCTGCACCTCTTGGTAATTTCCAGTTTTTAGGAAGATCTTCGATAAACATTGCCGAGTTCTGGAAATAAGCCTCTTCACGTGTTAGCTCTCTGTTGGTGCTTTCAGGAACCAGGTATTCGATTACTTTTTCTTTGTGGTGTGGAATACTCCACGATGCTTCGTCGTTATCGTTTCCGTGCCCGATATGAAATACCTTACCCATCGATTCAACGTGGTAACCTGCATTCATAAAATACTGAGGAAGAGTAACTGCATCGGGGTATACTTCGCGAAACTGTGTACCAAAATTGAATATTCCGGTACTGGTTGAGCGGGCTCCAAGTAATAAGTTATAGCGCGATGCCATACAAACTGCCTGGTTACAATAAGCATTTTTAAAAGTCATTCCTTTTGAAGCCAGTCGATCGATATTCGGACTCTTTGCGGTTTCATCGCCATAAACCCCCAGGTTGGGTTTCAGGTCGTCGACCAAAATCAATAATACATTGGGTTTTTCTGATTTCTGTGCAAAGGTGTATTTTACGTTGCTTACCAACAACACCAGTGCAATGATAAAATAAATTCGATTTTTCATATCGTAATACTGTTTATACAAAAATTTTTGTTTTTAGCTATCTGCTCTTTACTGTTTTTCCTCTTTCCTAATCTTCTAAGTCCTGCGTTTTAATTTTCCGGAAACCAGTTTGGCAAAACCGGACCGCTAAGTTTTTCTTTTTCATCGTATCTCGGTATCTGATTTTTCGATTTTAACTTATAAATATTACCGATTTCCATTTTTAGCTTTTCAACAACTGCCTCTTGTTCCGTATTTACATTAACGACTTCACCTCCATCCTCACCTATCCGGTACAGCTCGGTTTTTTCTTGTTCTCTCGAACTATCAGCTGCATTACGTCGCCATATTAACTTCCACTCGTCGGTATTTAAAGCAAACTGCTCCACTTTCTCCCCGCCTTGGTCGAGATAGGTGAACCAGGTGCGATCCGGCAATTTCTCACCTTGTAGTGCCTTTATCATATCTATTCCGTCGAGATCAGCCGGTAATTGATTGCAACCAGCGATACCGGCAATTGTTGGAAATACATCAATGTATCCAACTCTCTCTTCAATTATTTTTCCACCCGAAATATTTCCGGCCGGCCACCGGGCTGCGGCAACAACATTTATTCCTCCTTCGTAAACCGTAAGTTTTGAACCACGATGCGGTGAATTATCGGCCACCTTTTTAACGCCACCGTTATCGCTGCAAAACAAAATGAAGGTATTATCCAACTGTCCGCGATCTTCCACACTGGCCAATATTCTGCCAATATTCTGATCCATACAATCAACCATGGCGGCATAAGTTTTCTTTTCTCCTTGCCGATTTGGATATTTTTTCAAATCCTCATCTTTGGCTTGAAACGGCGAATGAGGAGCCGTAAATGGAACATACAAAAAGAAAGGTTCATCCTTTGGAACCGATTGAATAAATTCGATGGCGGCATTGCCAATTAAGTCGGTTGTATAACCAGTCTTTTGCGAAGGTTTGGTCAATTCCTGCCAATCCCGTTCTCCATTTCTGTCTTGTGTAAAATAATCGACTGCACCGTTGTGGCATCCTTCAAAAAACGTAAAGCCCTGGTTTGCCGGTGTCCATCTCTTTTCCTGGTGACCAAGGTGCCACTTTCCGGTTATACCGCGGTATTTGTACCCTGCTTCACTCAGCATTTCGGCAATGGTTGTTTCCTCTGGTGGCATACCAAACACACGTTGAGGTGGAACAACCGCGCGCATCAATCCGAAACGAATGGGGTAACGGCCAGTCATTAATCCGGCCCTTGTTGGCGAACACATAGGGCAGGCGTAATACTGCTCAAGCACCACACCTTCGCTTGCAATACGATCTATATGTGGTGTTTTAATATCGCTCCCGTGAAAACCAACATCAGCATAACCTAAATCATCAGCAAGTATAATGATGATATTTGGTTTTCGCATATCATTATCCGCTGCGTATGAAGCAAATCCGTACATGGCAAAAAAAGCAGTTAGAATTGTCTTTATGAAATATTTTTTATTCATCCTATTCTTCAAACTTTTGCGTGGATAATCAGTTCTCCATCGTTATTGGTAAAAACAAGCGGTAGGATATATAGCTTTACAAATATCCTATTTCTCATTCTTTTCATTATTTCTTTTTTCGCGATACATTTTCCTTATCTCATTCCAGGGCAGCACATTATTTTTTGTGGCCCAATCGCTGTACATTTTATCCATTTCGGCAACCTTGTCGGGCATACTTTGGGCTAAATCGTTCATCTCGGTCCGGTCGGTTTCCATATCGTACAATTCCCACTCGGTTTCGCGTTTGTTGTTCCATTTCGAAACCAGCTTGTACTTACCCAAACGAACGGCTTTGTTTCCTTCGTGTTCCCAGAAAATAGGTTCGGTATGAATGCGTTTGTTCTCTCCTTCGAAAAGCGGAACCAAACTTTTACCGGCCGCCGGAACAATCTCGTTTCCATTGTATTCTGTCGGGTAACTCGTTTGTGCAACATCAACAAAAGTGGCCATCAGATCGGGCAAAAAGCCATACTCTGAAACAAGTTGTCCTTGTTTTTCTTTAGGAATAAGGTTGGGGTAATGCACAATAAAAGGTGTTCCGATACCGCCTTCGTGCACCCAGTGTTTGTATTCGCGGTAGGGAGTGTTCGAAGCATTGGCCCAAGCGCCGCCATAGGTCAGGAAATAACCCTCTTTGGTTTCGAGCTGCTCTGCAGGCCCGCCGCCCAGTTCTCCACCTTCGGCACATGCTCCGTTGTCATTCAGGAAAATGATCAGCGTATTATCCAATTCATCCTCTTTTTTAAGGTAGTCAACCAGTTTACCAATGTTCTGATCCATCTGATCGATCATTGCCGAATAAAT
>NZ_JBFHGM010000014.1:0-38396 GCF_041583095.1 Draconibacterium sp. | reverse complement strand
TGATAATATAATTTGAAATATTTCGATAGGCCCTTTCCGATCGAATGATGCTTTCGTAATAATTGCGCTGCCAGATTGAGCCGGCTCCGCTTGGGGCGTATTCGATTGGGGCGTTTTCGATTGGGGCGTATTGCAATACGCCCGTAGCTGCGTCCGTTCTTTCGCTCCCTTTCTCTTCCTTGGCCTCCCTGATTAATTGATTAATCCGCTTCGTTGTTGCGCCTTTATAGCCTCTTATTATTGCGCCGATGGTTTGCGATGGTGATTGAAATTTCCCGATATGATCGTTTCCCTGATCTGTAATTTTATAATCGATGCTGATTATGGCGTGAAAATGGTTGGGCATTAAAATAAATTCGCAGAGGGAAATATTTTTCCGAATCTGGGGTGTTTTTATCCATTCGTTGTTAGCAATGGAGCCAAAGGCATTGTAAACCATTTCGCCATTTATTATCTGGCCAAAAATAGGTTGGCGGTTTATTGTGCAGAGGGTAATGAAGTATAATCCTGCATCCGAATAATCGTAGTTTTTTAGCCTGATGCTTCTTCTGTTATGGATATTCGGGTTATACATGTTTGATTTCGTTTTATTAAAAACTACGCGATGCCCCGAAGCTTCGGGGGCGCGGTAGCAGTGCGATTTTCCATTATTTGATTTCTATTTATTTTCGCTTAGCTACTTAAAAATTGAAAGATTAGGATTAATAATAGTGGAATCCCAATAAATATTCCCATTCCAATTTTCATAAATTTCCACGCATCTTTATATTTTTTTGTATAACCATCAGCTTTAAAAGTTCCGGCCATAGCCCAGGGAATTATACCCCAAAAAAAGATTAAGAACAGCATTTTTTGTCCGGCGCTAAGAGGTTCATCTTCACGCTTATGGTTTTTCTTTTCTTTTTCCTCAATTTCCAGGTTGGTCTGCTCAATTTGTGCTCCGGTTAAATTTCTTTTTTCAATCTCATTTTGAGCGGCAACAACAGCTTCAGGTTGATAGTCATCTTTAAGTTTTGTTACAATTTCTAATAAATCGCTATCTGATTTTTGCGCCATTACGTTTCTAAAATCAATTGTCATTTCTGCTTTTTTTTAATGTGTTAACGTTGATTATAAGTCAAATAGGCAATTGCGTGTTTCATCCCTATTAAACCGAGATGAAGTTGGAGCGGGCTACAACCCTTGAATATACTACTGTATCGCCTGTTTGCTGTATACATTGTGTGTGCCGGTTTTTATTTTGTCAATCGTTTTTATCAAATTGTCAATATCCTTTTTCTCTATTATCAACGGAGGCATGAACCTTAGCGTTCTTTCTTTAATTCCAACTAAAAATCCGTTTTCAATTAGTTGATTGTAAATTAAATCTGCAATTCCACTCGTTTTTAACTCAATTGCAATCATTAATCCTCTTGCTCTTATTTCAAGTATATCTGAATGTTTTGATTGTAATTCAATCAAACTTTGCTTAAAATACTCGCCCTTCTCAAATCCTTTGTTTATTAAATCCAGATTTTCAATTGTTTTTATAACCTCTAAACCAACAGCACAACCTAAGGCATCATTTTGATGAGATTGCGCATACCGGAATGGCATTTTTTGAAATAATTCAGAAATCTCCTGTGAAATTGCCACACCACTTATCGGATAACCATTCCCCAAAGCTTTTCCAACAGACACAATATCGGGTTGGTAATCGTAATGCTGAAATCCAAACCATTTTCCTGTCCGTCCAAATCCGGTTGTAACCTCATTCGCCATTAATAATCCACCATGCTTTTTAATCTCGGCAGCCACTGCGTTAATAAAGTTAGAATTTGGGTATTTTATTAAACTTGAAGAATTTCCAGGCTCAAATACAAAAGCTGAAATTTCTTGAAAATCAAGTTTGGTAATCGCGTCTAAATTGTTGAAAGGAATATTAATCAAATCGGTGTTACGCTCTGAAATCTGTCCATGACCAAATGCCGATAAATAGGAACAATCCATTTTTAGAACTTTCTTCCTGTCAGTCAGGTTTTTAGCAATAGTAATCCCAAGATTAACAGCCTCAGAGCCCGAATTGATGAAAGCACACTGACCTCCAGTTAGTCCTAATTTTTCAAGTAGCTTTAAAGACAATTGTTCCGATTCATTATTTCGAAATCTTAATCCGTCATGTATCAGTTTGTCAATCTGTTGCATTATCCGTTCATTAATTTTAGGGTTTGAATGTCCAAGATTTGAAGACCAATCACCTGATTCAAAATCAATATATTCTTTATTGTCCGCATCATAAACAGAACAATTCTCTGACCTGACTATCAATCTGTCAGCTTGTTTATAGAATGGAATTATCGGGTTTTTCATTTCTAAGTTTCAATTTTACAGGTTGTGCTTTTAACTTTGTGCATAACGCATGGTACATATTGTCGGGGTGGATTTCGGAGCTCGTTTCTGTCCGCCAGCTGGCTGACACGAATTCAGCAAACGACACCGTATGATCCCCACTTGTCCTATTACAAATTAGGCTTAGTTATTTGTTTGCCATTTTTATCCATTCAAGTATTTTGTCGTAATCTTTCAATTCAATTTGCCATTTATATTTGTTTGCTAAATCCCAAGCACCCTTTGTAAAAACAGAAGTTGTCGCTAAACATGATTTTGTTGCACGATATTCATTGTGAGCCCAGATTAAACTTCTTACTGGTTCTACTCCAATCTTATTCTTCCACTGTTTAGCTTGAATAAGGTATCTGTTTAAGCCAAAAGGGCTTTGATTTTTAATAGCAATAATGTCTATTCCCCCATCTTTTGTCCCCTTTAAAAGCTCAATTTCATATTCAAATTTTTCGAGAATGTCTGCTAGAAGTTTTTCGAAGGTTCTCCAATTAATGCTAGTAAGTAATTGTGGATTTGTTATTATTGAATTGTATAAGTTAACATCAATTATGTCAAGAGTATGCGTTTTATTGTTTTTGTTTTGAATCAATAATTTTTTAATCCTTGTACTTAGTTCTTCTCTATTTTCACTATCAAATTTTCCCATGTCATACCATGAGAATATATCGTTATTAAAGATGTATTTTTCATCATTTTCTTCATTTATAGCATTTTCCTTAAAGTATTCAATTTCTGCAATATCAGTTCCATCTAGAAAGTAAGGTTTTGCTAATGAATCATAAATTAAATCAATTAGTTTTTCAGTGTTATTTGAATTGTTTTTGAGAAAGGTATTTTTGTCTTTGTAAAAATTTGATACAATTATATTTGCTCTCTCAAATCTATTTAACTCAATGAAATTCAAGTCTTCATTGTTAAGAGTATAGTATTCTGATACTTTAGAAATTATTTTTTCGACTATAAAATCTAAAGAAGTATCAATTGCTTCTAAATAACCTATCTCCGAGTTTGCTGTCATTTCTTCATAATTAAGCCTAACGTATGAGTATATGTACTACACTTATTTCGCTTATAGCTTCGGTTTTTATTTTTGTGTATAAAACATTTGTTTTCAGCAAACTATCCGTTTATAAGTATTAGTAAACATTTATAAGCATTTACAAACGGATAAAACACTATTTTCCTGGGGCCTGTCCAACGCAACGAATCTTCTCTCTGTGACCGGGTAAGAAAGCCTTAAAGTAGCAAAGGTTTACATAAAATATAAGATAACGAGGAAAAAGATTTCAAGGGAAAAGGAACGAAAGAAGTTACAAGCTGCAAGTTACAAGCTTCTAGCCGCAAGTTTCGAGTGCAATTAAACAATTTATCAGTTTAGCAATTTTCGACAATGAGGCCTCTGTATTAAAGCATTTTGGCATTAAAGCATTAACGCATTCTCAAGGCAAAAGGGGAGTTAAAGGATTAAGGATTATTGATTAAGGATTAATGGAGTTACAAGCTACAAGCTGTAAGCCACGAGCCGCGAGTTTCGAGTACAATTAAACAATTTATCAGGTTAGCAATTTCATTAATACAGCCTCTGGATTTAGAATTTAAGCATTTACGCATTAAAGCATTAGAGCATTCACTCAATAACTCATTCACTTTTCACCCCCTCAGTCCCTCATTTCCTTCATCTGTTAAAAGATGTTAGCCAAACAGCAATCGCATGAGGTAAAGCATGCTGTTATTGCCTATCTTCGTAAAGTAAACACCAAATAATGAGAATAAAAATCACGATGCTGCTTATGGGCCTGGTGCTTGTGGGCCACACCTCATCTGCGCAGGAACTTTTTGGGCAGGCGGAAAACACCCTGGCCGATCACTGGGACCTTGGAGACAATGAAAACGACGATAAAGATTTGTTTGTAATACGCACCTATAAACCGGTTTATGTATTGGTGGCCAAAGTATCGAACAATGTAAATCGTTTGCCTCACAGCGCAAATCCCGCCCGGAATATCGATGAGCCCATTCTGCTGAATAAAACGGAACAGATGTTTCAGTTAAGCCTGAAAACAAAGGTGTTTAATGATGTATTTGGCGATAAAGTTGGTGGCGATATTTGGGTGGCATACACGCAGGCATCGTTCTGGCAGGTGTTTAACACCGATTTGTCGCGCCCTTTCCGGGAAACAAATTACGAACCTGAAGCTATGTTTATTCTTCCGGTGAAGTACCGGCTTTTTGGAATGGATGGTGTTTTTCTGGGATTGGGCTTAAATCATCAGAGCAACGGGCGTGCAAATCCGCTGTCGCGCAGCTGGAACCGCATTGTGGCGCAGGTGGCGCTTGAGGGGGAAAATACGTCGGTGGTGTTTAAACCCTGGTGGCGTTTACCCGAATCGGATGAAGATGATGATAATCCCGGAATTGAAAATTACCTGGGGCGCAGCGAGCTGCTGTTTACCTGGGGAAAAGAAATTCATGCCGTTAATTGCACCGCCCGTCACAGTTTACGTTTTGGCGAAAATAACCGAGGTAGCATCCGGCTGGCTTATTCCATAAAAATTATTGATAATCTGAAATTCCATGCGCAGGTGTTTTCGGGTTATGGCGAAAGCATGATCGATTATAACCACCGGCAAACAGTCGTTGGTTTTGGATTGTCGCTTGTGGAGTGGTAGGGAGGCATGTAAAAGGAAAAAGTTTAAAGGCAAAAGGAAAAAGTAGCTACTAACTTCTAGCCACTAGCTACGAGCCGCGAGTTACGAGATACGAGTTGCGAGTAGAATTTAACAATTTATCAGTTTGGCAATTTCCGGCAACACAGCCTGAGGATTAAAGCATTTTCGCATTAAAGCATTCAGGCATTCTTAAAGCTAAAGTTAAAAGGAGGGAAGAATTTACGAGCTGCAAGTTCCAAGTTTCTAGCCGCGAGTTACGAGATACGAGTTTCGAGTACAATTTAACAATTTATCAGTTTGGCAATTCCAGGAATACATCCTCTGAATTAAAGCATTTACGTATTAAAGCAATAGAGCATTCAGGCAATCAGAGCGTTTAACCACAAAATTCCTCCTCATTCACTCAATAACTCATTTACTTCTCATTCCCTCAACCCTTCAGTCCCTCAGTCCCTCAGTCCCTCAGTCCCTCAGTCCCTCAACCCTTCAGTCCCTCAGTCCCTCAACCCTTCAGTCCCTCAGTCCCTCAACCCTTCAGTCCCTCAGTCCCTCAACCCTTCAGTCCCTCAGTCCTTTAATCCTTATGCGTCAGCCGGGGCAGGGCAATGTTAAAACGAATGGCCAGGATACGAATGGCGATAATGGAAGATACGGTTGTTGTTTCGCAGATTACTTCTGAAACGACCAGTCGGCTTAGTAAAAGGTACACCAGTGCTCCGGCAATACAGGCGGTGGCATAAATCTCGCGGTGAAAGATCAGTGGTACTTCGTTACACAGGATATCACGAATAACGCCTCCCACAACCGCCGACGACAGGCCCATCAACACGGCCATCGACGGATCAATATTAAAAAGCAAAGCCTTTTTTAATCCCAGCAGGGTAAATGTGGCAATTCCAATAGTGTCGAAAAGAAAAAGGGTGCGCTTTAGTTTCATAACATGCCTGCGGAAAATGATAGTTACCACAACGGCGGCAATAATCATCCAGAAATAGTTGTTGTTTTGCATCCAGGCCACAGGGGTGTCGCCCAGCATAATGTCGCGCATGGTACCACCGCCAATGGCCGTAACAAAACCAATTACGGTAGCCCCAAAAAAGTCGAGGCGCTTGTCGGCAGCAGTTAGTGTGCCGCTTATGGCAAAAACAAATGTCCCGATGTAGTCAAACCAAAGTAAAAGTTCCATACTGCAAAACAACAAAAAATATTTAATCCACCTTAATGTTATACTTACCGAGCAATCCGGGAAGCATGTCGAGTGAAAAATGAGCTCCGGCCATTTGGTTTTGCTCCGGATTTAGATCCAGGTTGATGGAGTTGCGCAGATCGGCCTTTTGCAGATTGGTACGGCTAAAAACTGCTCCGGCCAGGTCGCATTCCGAGAAGATGGCTTTGGAGAGATCGGATTCGCTAAAATCAACCTCGTGCATAGTGCAGCGGTTAAAACGGGTGCCTTTTATTTTTAAATGGTAAAACGATGCATAATTTAGCATACATCCGTTAAAACTAAATTCGAGTAAAAATGGGTTGCACTCGTCGAATTGTAATCCGATGAGTTTGCAGTTTTTAAAGCTCACATTTTTAAAGGCGGTATTGGTAATTTTGGTGTTGCTGAAATCGCAGTTCTCAAAACTGCAGTCTTCAAAGCTGTAACTGCTAAGGTCGGCAGATGAAAAAATACAATTTATAAAATTACAGCTTTCGTAATCGGCCTGTTCCAATCCTTTTTCTGAAAAATCCTGGTTTTTAAAAACTTTGTCGGTAACGTATGTCATTTGTATTTTTTTAGGCAAAAGTAGAAATAGAAAGGCAAAAGGCAAAAGTGGATTCTAGCTACGAGCCACGAGCTACTAGTCACAAGCTGCGAGTTGCTGTACAATTTTACAATTTATCAGTTTAGCGATTTCCAGTAATACAGATTTAAGCATTCCGGCATTCAAAAAACCTAACCACAAAGTTGCACAAAGGAGTCACGGAGTTGCACAAAGTTCTTCCTTATATGAGCAGTAACTCAATAACTCAATCACTTTTCAGTCCCTCAGTTCTTCTTAAGGAAAAAGGTAAAAGTAGCTACTAGCAACGAGCCGCGAGCTGCGAGTTCTTATTAAGCATTCCCTCAATAACTCATTAACTCAATCACTTTTCATCCCTCAATGCCTGGTAAATCGGTCGAATACTTCAATTACCGGTTGTACATTTCCTTTGGCATCAAAAAAAGTGCGGTAGCCAAAACCTTTGTTTTCCACGGCCGGTTCCCACCAGAAAACACCAACTCCCAAACCATTTGGCACATTTAATATCACACGGTTCACTTCCTCCAAAAACTGGAGCTGTCCCTCGGGCGACTCGGCAAAAGGTGCCGGTTTATCAATGTATTCGGCCGGTGCAAAATTGTAGGCGGCTTCCACAACAATAATTTCTTTTTGGTAGGAGCGGGCCATAAAGTTTAGTGTTTCGCGTAAATCGAGAATGGAGCCGTGCCACCACGGGTAATACGATTGTCCCATTACATCAAAATCCACTCCGTACGAAAGAAGCTTATCGAACCAGTATTTGGTGAATTCCTTATCGCCGCCTTTATCGATGTGGATCATGATTTGCGGGCAGGGATTGTTGCCGCAACTGGCAAACACACCATTAATTCCTGCTTGAATCAATTCTGCCAGGTTATCCCAGTTTTCGGGCAGTTTACCGTCGGGCCATAGCATGCCATTGCTTATTTCGTTTCCCACCTGCACCATATCTGGGAAAACACCGGCTTTGCGAAAGGCGATCATGGTTTGGCGGGTGTATTCGTAAACTGAGTCAACCAAAGTTTCGTGCGAAAGTCCTTCCCATGCTTTGGGGATAAATTGTTTTCCGGGATCGGCCCAGGTATCGGAATAATGGTAATCGAGCAGAAATTTGAAGCCATACTCTTTCGCCATTTGCGCAGTAGCAATGGTGTATTCCAGGTTATTAGGAAGTCGGGTGGGTGTGTGAAACAGCCTCAGGCGTATCCAGTTGTACCCGTGGTTTTTGAATATCTCGATACCTTTTTTTACTTCACCGTTTTCCTTAAACTTAAAACCATTGTCTTCGGCTTGTTTTAAAAACGAAAGGTCGGCACCAACAGCATATTCCTGTGCATTTATCGATAATGAACTTAAAATAAGCAGCAGAAACAGAAATGTAATCGTTTTAAAATGGTTAGATGTATTAGTTTGCATGGCAAGGTGTTTTTATGATTTTGTATGCCTAAAGTTAGATGAAATTTTGAAAGGTTGACGAAGTTGAGCTTCTGATTTGCTTTAATCGATAGCCATAATCTCAATGGTTCTCCCCATAAAACTCACCTTATCGCCAACGCTTTTGTTTTGCAGCGCTTTACCAATTGGCGAGGCCAGTGATATGCAAAAACAGCTTTTGCCGTCCACTTCAATTTTACCAAGGGCTGTAGCTATAAAATACAGGTTTTTGCCATCGGAAACCAGGCTGCTAAATTCCACTTTGTCGAACTTTTTTTTCAGGTCGATATTTTCCAGTTCAGCTTTAAGCCTTTCGGTTTTGTGCAGTTGAACACGGTTTTTCTCAACTTCCTGCTGCATTAAAGTGCGACCGGTTTCGTACTTGTCGCCCACACTGCTTTTTGTTTCGCTGTCGCGCGATTCTTTAGCCAAGGCAATAGCCATTTGTGCCGATTCGATCCGTTCATCGATCAGCGCCATGATTTTTAAAAAGAGCTTTTCTTTGGTCATTTCGTAATAAAACAACCAAAGATATAAAGCTCAAGTGTTATAAAAAGTCTTTGTGAGTAACTATTTAGGAAGTTGAATATAAAATGTTGTTCCAATTTCTTCGCAGCTGGTAAAGCCAACTTTGCCATTCAGGTATTTTTCGCCCAAAAGTTTCATGCTGTAAGTGCCCAATCCGCGGCCTTGTCCTTTGGTAGAGAAAAAACGTTTGAATAGTTGATCTTTTACTTTCTTGGGGACAACACTGTTATTGTGTACAGATAGTTCGATGCTGTTTTCATTTTCCTTGCAACACAGCGTTATCGTATCGTGCGGTACATTCATTTCAATGGCATTCTTAATCATATTTCCAAGAATACGTCGCAGTAATACAAGATCGGTAGTAATTGTGCACTCGGTTGAATCCATGCTGAGTTGAATAGGTTTACCGTTATTCAATTCATGTTTTGCATAGGTTTTCTGCAAATCAGTAAGAAGGGTGTTACTGCTCACTTCTCTGAGCTGCAATTGAAGTTCACCTCTTTCTGCTGCGCTCAATTCGCGTTGCGCCTGTATTTCCTCAATAAGGTTTTGCGAAGCGTCTTCAATTGTTTGGGCAATGTCTTTTAATTGTTCAGGATCATCAATTTCTTTAAGAATAGAAGATAGGCCGGAAATGGCTCCTGCGCTGTTTAACAAATCGTGGATAAATACCCGTTCCAGCGATTTTCTTCTTTTATCGGCGCTTATATCGTTAACCGAGAATATTGTTAATTTTTCTCCGTCAAGATCTAAAGGATTTGCTGTTACCTCCAGATCCAAAGCATCGTTATTAATGGTGAGTATCTGACATTCTTTTGTTGAACGTTTCCCTTTTTGCGACTCCAAAATTGCATTTACTGCTCCGCATGATGTGCAGGCATCGGTAGTTCCACATCCTGTTAACGAATTGAATGCATTGGCACAATTGAAAGTTTCTCCCGGGCGTTTCCCAATAAGTGGATCATGATTAAGTTGTTTACAAAAATCCTTGTAACTATTGTTGGCATAAACTACCTGGCGGTGTTTGTTTAAAATAATCACCATTTGCGAGATCGACTCCACAAAATACACCAGTTGTTTATTTTCAAGGATTGTTTTGAATTGGCTCTCAAGCTGCCCGTTTGTATAACGCATTGCCGGAGCATAGCTTGTTAAGGTTTGTTCTTCAAGCATGTGTACGTCCTTTTGATAAATGGTTTGCACAACAAATGTATCAAAAGTGTTGAATAAATAAAAGCTTAAGGGTGCTAATTCGCTAATTAATAGAGATTTTAAACAATTTTTTCATGCTGATTAGTAGTAAAGAGGTAGTTGTGAAGCACAAAAAAGGGTCAAAACCGTTCAGTCTGACCCTTTAAATATCTTGTCACTTAGATTTTAGTTTGCTTTTTTAGCCCATGCAGCACCAAATGGAAGTACTGTTTTTCCTGCCAGGTCGTTGATGATAATGGCAGCCATCATATACCAGGCCGACAAAGCACATAAAATAAGCTCGTAGCCGGCAACTACATTCATTTTTGGGTATCCAAAATGACCGATAATCAATAGAATAAAACCCAGTTCGAGTAAAATAAAAGTAATGGTCATTGCTTTGTGTACATAAAACGATGCTGCAAGCATAATACAAGTGTACAGCGCCCAGGCTACCAAAAACCAGCCCACATCGGTATGCGAGGCGTTGTAAACGTTAAAATGGTTCAGTAACCATATAATTCCCAGGCCAATCCAAAACGAACCGTAAGCTACAAAGGCACTGAATCCGAAATTATTACCAACTTTTTGCTCCATAAATCCGGCGATCATTTGCGCCAGACCGCCAAAAACCAAACCCATAGCCAATACGGGACCGATGCCTAATAAACCGATGTTGTGAATTTGCAGTAAAAGGGTAGTTAATCCGAAACCGGCCAAACCAACAACTGCCGGATTTCCAATTTTTTGAGTACTCATTCTTAAATATTTAAATAATTGAAATTTTTAAGCCTGCGAAAATAGGATTTCGGACATAAGTATCAGCCGTTATTTACTTTCAGATAAAGGGTTTAATGTTTTATTGATTTAAGACCACCGTGCAAGGAGAAAGTGTCAGAGCGCAAAGTAAAAAATGCCACTTCGATTTCGAAGTGGCATTTTCTATTTTGTTCAAAGCTTAAAGCATTTTGCGTTTACATGCTCTTAATCTCGCTTACCAGGCTGGTAATCGATTTCTTGGCATCGCCAAACAACATACGTGTTTTGTCGTTAAAGAACAGGAAGTTCTCGATACCGGCATAACCTTTACCCATACCACGTTTCATGATAATGATATTTTTAGCCAGGTGTGCATCGATGATCGGCATTCCGTAAATCGGGCTGCTCGGATCGTCGTAAGCCGCAGGGTTCACCACATCGTTGGCACCAATCACAATTGCCACATCAACGTTAGGCATATCCGGGTTAATGTTGTCCATTTCCACCAACTGCTCGTACGGCACATCAGCTTCTGCCAACAGAACATTCATGTGCCCCGGCATACGACCTGCCACCGGGTGAATAGCATATTTTACATCCACGCCTTTACTTTCCAGCAGTGAATCCAGTTCGTGGGCAATGTGTTGAGCTTGTGCCACAGCCAGTCCGTAACCAGGAATAACAACCACTTTTTGCGAGTAGCTTAAAAGAACTGCAGCATCGCTCAAAGTAATTTCCTTTATGTTTCCCTGTTCCCGATCCAGGGCAGCGCCACCGCCACCAAAGGCACCAATAATTACATTGATAAGCGAGCGGTTCATTGCCTTACACATCAACAAGGTAAGAATCATTCCGGCAGCACCTACGAGGATACCACCCAAAATCATTGCCTGGTTGTTGTAGATAAAACCGGCCATAGCGGCGGCAATACCTGTAAACGAGTTTAACAGCGAAATTACCACAGGCATATCAGCACCACCGATTGGCATTACGAACATCACACCATAAATCAGCGATAGAGCGGTAAGCCCGTAAATGGCCCACATCATTTCTGAAGGTGGATTTGGTGAGATTACAATAAAAACAGCCAAGGCAAGGGTTGATACCATTAAAACCAGGTTTATGTAGGTCATAAATGGTTTCATGATGTCGCCCACGCGGCCATCGAGTTTCCCGAATGCGATTAAACTACCACTAAAAGCAACTGCACCTATAATTAATCCAAGTACGGTTACCAAAATTGATTGTATATCGCCGGCCATTGCCGCCGGATATTCCAGCAATGCCACTAACATTGAAGCACCACCTCCGGTTGCGTTGTACAACGATACCAATTGTGGCATGGCAGTCATTTTTACCTTTCGGGCAACCATCCAGCCAATGGCAGCACCAACGCCAATGGCGCATAAAATGATCCAAATGTTGGTTATCGAAATTCCTTCGCCAGCACTGTTTTTGTGCAAAAGTAAGGTTGTTATCATGGCCAGTCCCATACCTCCTGCAGCCCAAAGGTTACCTCGGCGGGCCGTTTCGGGGTGCGAAAGCAGTTTCAGACCAAATACAAATAAAAGTGCGGCAATCAGGTAGCTCAGTTCGAGCAAAGTATCGCCAACCGTAAATTCTATTCCGTTTAGTGTTCCTAATACTTTATCCATAACTGCCTACTTTTTTTTCTTTTTAAACATTTCAAGCATCCTGTCGGTAACGGCAAAACCACCCACCACATTTAAGGTTCCAAATATCAGGGCTAAAATACCCAGTATCAGGTCGAGTGAGAATTTTGAAAGGTCGGCATGCCCAACCAGGATGATACCACCAATAATAATTACACCGCTAATTGCATTTGCCCCCGACATAAGCGGAGTGTGCAATACGGCCGGCACATTTGAAATCACTTCAATACCCACAAATATGGATAGAGCAATGATGAAAATGGCTTCTTTGTATTCAAAGAAAAACGTTAAGAATTGTTCCATACCTGTAGATTTATGCGTTTTCGATTATTGATTTTACTCGTTCGTTGTAAAGTTCTTTTGCATGGGTAATGCAGGTTCCTTTTACTATATCGTCTTCAAAATTCAGGTTCAGTTCACCTTCTTCTCCAATCATTAACTTCATGAAGTTCAAAACGTTCTTTCCGAACATGCGACTGGCATCAACCGGTTTTTGCGCTGGATAATTTGATTGCCCGATTATAGAAACACCTTTGTATTCAACAACTTCGTCGTTTTTGGTAAGTTCGCAGTTCCCACCTGTTGAAGCGGCCAGGTCGATAATTACCGATCCCGGTTTCATAGCGTCAACAGCTTCTTTCGGAATCAAAAGCGGTGCTTTGCGCCCCGGAATCTGTGCGGTACAGATCACCACATTCGATTTGGCGGCCACCTCATTGATTCTGTCCTGTTGTTTCTTTTTATATTCTTCGGTTTGTTCCACTGCATATCCACCGGCAGCTTTGTCTTCGGTTGCTCCTTCAACTTCAACAAATTTACCACCAAGGCTCATTACCTCTTCTTTTACCGCCGAGCGCACATCGAAAACCTGCACCTGTGCACCCAGTTTACGCGAAGTTGCAATGGCCTGCAAGCCTGCAACACCGGCGCCCAGAATAAGCACATTGGCCGGACGAATGGTACCGGCGGCTGTCATAAACATCGGGAAGAAGGTTGGCAGTTTTGCCGCAGCCTCCAGCACAGCCATATAGCCCGAAACCGTTGCCATCGACGACAAAATGTCCATGGCCTGCGCACGTGTGGTACGCGGAATCAAATCGAGACTAAATGTTGTGATACCCTTATCAAGAAAAGTTTTTACCAGCGTTGTGTCCCAAAGCGGGTTGAACGCGCTAATCCAAACCTGAGAATTTTTAATTCTCCCGGTGTCACCTTCTGCGGGTGGCTGAATTTGAAGCAGAACTTCGGCATTGGCAAACACTTCGTCGCGCGAAACTGTTTTTGCTCCAACGGCTTCGTAGTCGGCATCGGATGCAAATGCTTTTTCGCCGGCTCCCTGTTCAACCAATACCTCAACTTTCAGATCGGTAAAAGCTTTCACAGTTTCCGGAAGTAAAGCGACACGTGTTTCTTTACCGTGTTCCTTTAATAATCCAAGAATCATAAATTTTTATTTAGATAGTTATTTTGTAAATCTATAAAATTTTATTTACCGTGTTCGCACACGGAAATGTTTATTATTATGATTTACAACAGTTTTCCGGGTGACACAGTTCACATAATATTTCGGATAATAAAACCACTTGCCGGATGGAGGGGATACAAAAGGCTGAACCGGCTTTTATTTCCGCGTTTCCGTGAAAACCCAAAAATACAAGAACGGTACAGTTTATTTCGCTTATGAGCTTAACCCAAACAAATCGAAGGGTGGTTTTACAAATTGCTCGTTAAATGCAAAATAGGTGAGTGCGATAAAAGCTGCAAATCCTAATACGATAAGTAAATGCGACCAGTTTGTTTTCTGAATCTCGTGGCGTGACTTGATATCGCAAACTTCGCCCGGACAATATTGCACTTTGTCTTTAAAAAATAAAGGATAAAATTTGCAACCGAGGCAAATACCAAATACGGCTTCGAAGAATAAAAATACCAGGCAGATCATGCAGATAATGCCGGTTATCGGGCTGTATGAGTTTACAATTACGGCCAATACCAACATGGTAAAAGCCAGTACAATTCCTATTTTCCATGCGAATTTCTTTTGGCGTGCTCCAACATATTCCGGAGTTTGGTTGCGTACTATCCAACGCCCAAGTATAAGTGTTGGCGAATATTTCGGGTTAATCAGTACACGAATCAGCATATCGGTAAGGAAAACAACAATGGCATATTTTAAGGGTGTAAAATTGCCTTGCGTAGCCTGCTGAATAGAAATAAACATCAGCATAAAAAGCATTCCTGCTGCGGCACGAATTTCTCTTTCATTTAAAACCGGGATGGTGTATCCCTGAACGTTTTCTCCAAATTGAACGATCTTACTCATTTTGTTGAATTGATTGGTTAATAGTTGTTTTTTATTTTATTCGTCGTTGGAATAACGCCAATATAACAAAACGTTTGGCTTAAGGTTTAAACACATGCGCTATTAACATCGTGTTCACCTAAAACTTTAGTATGAGCAAGATAAATGCTTGTTGGGGGCAGATATTTTGTGAAGTTAGCTTAAGCTTTTTTTACCGTTTCAACATAAAGTTGCTCCACCTTTTCGCGCGCCCATGGAGTTTTGCGTAAAAATTTCAGGCTCGATTTTAAGCTGGGATTATTCCGGAATGAATTGATGTGGATAATATCTCCGAGTTCGTCCCATCCGTAGTAACTTACCAGGTACACTAAAATGGCCTCAAGAGTTTTCCCGTGAAGGGGATTGTTTGGTTGTTTTTCCGGTGTTTTATGTGCATTTTTTTCCATAATTGATACTGGATACTGGATTCTGGATACTGCGACTGTTAACTGTGACTGAAAACTGCGACTACCAGAAATTTACACTACTGTAATAAGTAGTTCCTGCTTTTCTGTTAATTGGCCGAATGGTGTAGCTGTGATATTGAATTTAGCCAGGCAAGCTTCCACTTCCGAAAGTGCTTCAGGCTCAACAGCCAGTAACAAACCACCACTGGTTTGCGGATCGCATAAAATGTTTTTATAGCTGGCCTCTTTCATCGAAACATTATGCCCGTAACTATCCCAGTTGCGCAAGGTACCTCCCGGAATACAGTTTTGTTCCAGGTAGGGTTGAATCATTGGCAATGTTGGAATTCTATCATATTCAATTTGTGCCGACAAGTTGCTGCCTTCGCACATTTCGGTGAGGTGCCCCAACAAACCAAAACCGGTAACGTCGGTCATGGCTTTTACGCCTTCTATTTTTGCCAGTTCAAAACCCGGCGTATTTAGCTGGCACATCAATTCAGGTGCAGTCTGTTCGTGTTCGCTAGCCAGAACGCCTTTTTTCTGTGCCGTGGTTAAAATACCAACTCCCAGCGGTTTGGTTAAGAGCAGCTGACAACCTTTAGTGGCAGTATCGTTTTGTTTTATGTTTTTCAGATCAACCTGTCCGGTAACGGCAAGGCCGAAAATCGGCTCCGGGCTGTCTATACTGTGGCCGCCGGCCAAACTTATACCTACTTCTTTACAGACCTGACGACCGCCTTCAACCACTTCGCGGGCAATTTCAGGGGCCAGTTTATTAATCGGCCAGCCCAAAATCGCAATCGCCAGTATTGGTTTTCCGCCCATGGCAAAAACATCGCTGATGGCATTGGTGGCAGCAATACGACCAAAAGTAAAGGGATCGTCAACAATGGGCATAAAAAAATCGGTGGTGCTGATAATGGCTGTACCGTTTCCTAAATCCAAAACGGCCGCATCATCGCGGCTATCGTTACCCACCAAAAGATTGGGTTGAATTCCCATGTCGAGTTTAGTTTCAAGAATGGTACTTAAAACTTTAGGCGATATTTTGCAGCCGCAACCGGCTCCGTGGCTATACTGTGTGAGCTTTATATTTTTCGTATCTGACAGACTCATAAAAGGCTTTTATTTGTTTGGTAATTATTTCCGGCGAAATGGTATCCAATTCTATAGTGTAAATATGCTGGTGTTCCCTGTTTTTTAATCCTCTCAGGTAGTATTTGTCGTAATAAATCAGGCAGATCATCGCCACTTCAAACAGTTCGTTTTTTTCAAGATGTTCCAACGCATATCTGGTATTTAAACCTCCCAGTCGCTTTTCTATTCGCAGAATCGAATCTCTCAGCATCGCTTTGTCGGCTTCTGAATAATCCTTAACCAGAAAACGCGCTCTTTCTGCCCGTGAAATGTCAAGGAAAATCACCGGTTGGCTTCTCATATTCTCAAAAAAGTTCATGGGTATATTTACCAAACCAATACGATGACTTTCGTCTTCAATCCAAATGGTTTTGGTGTAATCCAGGTCTTTCCATACCCAAAACAGGTCATTTTCAAATTGCTCGATGGTGGGTTGCTTGCCGTCTCCAATACGGCCAAAAGCCGATCCTTTGTGGTTGGCCAGTCCTTCCAAATCAATAATTTGTTCACCCTGTTTTTTCAATGTATATAAAATATGTGTTTTCCCGCTGCCGGTGTATCCTCCCAGAATACAAATATTGGCTTCGGTTTTAAACGATTCCAAAGCATGGTTTCGGAAAGTTTTGTAACCACCGGTAATTACATAAACTTTTGAAAAACCGTTCTCTGAAAGGTGTTGGGCAAACGACCTTGAGCGCATTCCTCCACGCCAGCAATGCACGGCAATTATACCATCGGGAGCCAGCTTTCTTGATTCCGAAATAAACCATTCCAACTTTGGTGTAACGTACTTGTAACCCAGCTCAATGGCTTTCTCTTTTGATTGCTGGACATACACAGTGCCCACGGCAGCCCGCTCGTCATTCGAAAACAACGGAATGCTAAATGCACCCGGTATGTGCCCTTTTTCGTACTCGCCCGGCGAACGAACATCGACAAGCGGAACCGACTCGGCCAGTTTAATATATTCTGAAATACTGATCTCGTGTAACATGGTGACAAAGTTATTTATTCGGGCAATATTTCATGAATAGAATGAGCATAATGTTTAAAAGTAGCTAGTAAGTATTGATTTGGCAGGTATAACCCTAAATCTAAATTAACGTAATGATGGTATAATTTCAAAGCTATACCATAATGAATGAAACGTTAAAGGAAAAGATCAAACAATTTGTTTTACAAGATGTAAATGAATCGAAAGTGAGTGCCGGCCCGGATCCATTCTGGCAGGGATTAAAAAACACAGGCACAGAACTTTGGCTCGACTCCGGCGATATGGAGGAGGCCGAAAAAAACTGGTCGGCCGAAATGACGGCTTTAACCACCAACAACTCGCTGGTGAACAACGAAATTCAGAAAGGAATTTACGACGATTTTATTGAGCAGACCGTTGAAATTGTAAAAGACCTTCCAATAGAAGAGCAAATTGTTGAGATCGCATTTATTTTAAATGCCCGACACGGTATTCGGCTGGCCAAAAAGTTTGGAGGCTTTGTAAGTGTTGAACTACACACCAATACGGCTTATGATTTTAATGCCATTATTGATTACGGATTACGCTATTTTTCCATTTGTCCCGATCAGTTTATTGTAAAAGTTCCGTACACGGCAACCGGATTGCTTGGGGCACGAAAACTGCGTGAGCTGGGTGTGAAAATTAATTTTACACTTGAGTTTTCGGCCCGGCAAAATGCAATGGTGGCGGCCATAACCAAACCCAATTACTGCAATGTATTTTTAGGCCGTATTGGTGCCTACATAAAAGATAACGAGCTGGGAAGCGGCAGCGGGGCAGGTGAGCGGACTGTTATTTCTGCACAACATGTTGTTACCGAACTGACCAAACACAATGAAACACCTACCAAATTGATTGCAGCAAGTTTGCGCCATTATTCGCAGCTGGATGCACTGGCCGGAACCGATGTTTTTACCATGCCCATAAAAGTGGCTGCCCAGGGGAAAATAAACATGGATGGTAACTTTCAATCGAAACTGAACGAAGTTTACCCTGTAGATTTAACCGACGATGCTGCCAGCTATTTTCCTGAAAAATTATGGGAGGTGAGCGAAAAAGAACTGGAGCTTGCAAAAAGTCTGGATGCGAATCTTCCAAAAAATGAAAATGAGCTGATCGATCGGGTTCACGAAGCGCAATGCGGCGATATGTTTCCGTACCTCAGCGAAAAAGATTATAAACTGATTGCTGACGATGGAAAAATACCCAATCATCAGCGTTGGGCACAACGTATTGCCAATGGTGAACTGGCTATCGATACTTTGCTGAACCTGGCCGGACTGGCAAGTTTTACTGCCGATCAGGCCGCTCTGGACGACCGGATCAGAAGAATAATTGGCGGCTAATTAGTATTTGCCGGAAAACTCAGCTATTTCTTTGTTTTTGAAAAGAAGGCGTCAATGACAAGGCTTTCGAAGGTTTGGAAATCAGGGAGTTTACTTTCGTAATCGACCGCTTTTAAACCGAGAGTAACGCAGCATTTGGCGTTTTATTACAAAGACTAATTACAGCTTTAGTTCTTCCAGCAATTCAATGTAGCGTTCAATCCCTGCAATTATTTCGCTTTTGTAAATGTATTCGTCGGCGGTGTGCGAACGTGCCGAATCGCCGGGCCCCATTTTTACAGATAAGAAAGGAATAATGGCCTGGTCGGAAGTTGTTGGTGAACCGTAGGTATTTATGCCTTTTTCCTTAACAAGTTTTGCAAATGGGTGATGTGCCGAAATACCCGAGGAATTTAAACGAACCGAACGTGGCTTAACTTCCGAGTCAATCAACTGGCTGATAATTTCAGCGGCTTCTTTGTTGGTGTAATGCTCATTGGTACGTACATCAACCACAAAATGACAGTTGTCGGGAACAACGTTGTGTTGCGTGCCGGCCTCAATTTGAGTAACGGATATTTTTACTTTTCCGAGCACTTCAGATACTTTGTCGAACTCGAAATTGCGTAGTTTTTCAATGTCTTCAATAGCCTTGTATAGTGCATTTTCGCCTTCTTCGCGGGCAGCGTGCCCCGATTTGCCATGTGCGTAACAATCCAGCACCAGCAAACCTTTTTCGGCAATGGCCAGCTCCATTTTGGTGGGCTCACCAATTATAGCAAAGGTAATTGGAGCAATCTCCGGAATGACAATCTCCATTCCTCGTCGTCCTGAAATTTCTTCTTCGGCAGTTGCCGCATAAACCAGGTTGTAGGGCAGGTCTTCGCGTTCGTAAAAATGAATAAACGTTGCCAAAAGCGAAACCAGCGGGCCACCTGCGTCGTTACTTCCCAAACCATACAATACATCTCCTTCTTCAATGGGCGAAAACGGATCTTTGGTATAGCCCTTCGCCGGACGAACCGTATCGATATGCGAGTCGAGTAAAATCGTAGGTTTTTCTTCCGAATAATATTTATTGTAGGCCCAGGTGTTGTTCTCTTTTGTTTTATACGGAATACCTTCTTTTTCCAAAAATGCACGCATAACGGCGGCGGCATTTTCCTCCTCTTTACTAAACGACTGCGTAGCAATCAGTGTTCTTAACAGCTCGATGTATTTCTCCATAGTTTACCTATTGTAACGCTGCAAAAGTGGGAAAAAAAAAACAGAAAGTTGCTCAATATCTGCACAACAGTTATTTAAATAAGTGCTGCCCCATTACAGGTATTTATGAGATTTAGGATTCTTGTGGGTGTTTTTTGTGTAACTTGTTGAAAAATAGCGTCCTGTTAGGTTTTGGGGCTTCCTGTAGGTTTTTCACCCTTCCTGTCGGTTTTTTGGCCTTCCCTGTTGAACAGGATGAGAAAAAAGAGTACAGGACGAGCAAAAAAGGTAACAGGACGGGTAAAAATGTAACAGGGGCTTCAAAAAAACGACAGGAAGCCTTAAAAGTGTAACAGGACGCCTAAAAAGTTAACAGGATTAGCAAAAAGGGTACAGGAGGGGCTGTTTTAGAGAATTATGTAGGGAAGAGCCTGTTTCGGAAACTCTTAAATCTTCTGTTATATTTGTGCCTCAAAATTGAAACAAAGCAGCTATGCACGAAATACTTTTCTGGATTATTATCGGAATTCTTGTTGTTGATTTTATCTTCGAGAAATACCTGTCGTACCTGAATACCACAACCATGAGCGACACTATTCCCGAGGAAGTAAAGGGAATTTACGACGAAGAAAAATACAAAAAACAGCAGGCTTACCAGCGCGAAAATCATCGTTTCGGGATTTTAACCAGCAGCTTTAGTATGGTACTTACTGTAGCTATGTTTTTGTTTTATGGTTTTGCACTGGTTGATGGCTGGGCATGGAGTTTTACCGGAAATGCAATTTTGGCAGCGCTCATATTTTTCGGAATAATCATGTTCGCTTCCGATATTATAAACATCCCTTTCGAAATTTACGACACCTTTAAAATTGAGGAGAAATACGGTTTTAATAAAACCACACCCAGAATATTTGTTTTTGATAAAATTAAAGGCTGGCTGGTAAGTGCACTTATTGGTGGCGGATTGCTCGCACTTGTTATTTTTATTTATCAGTTAACAGGAGAGATGTTCTGGATTTATGCGTGGCTTGTAGTTTCGGCCTTTTCCATATTTATGGCCATGTTTTATTCGAACCTGATTGTGCCGCTGTTTAACAAGCAAACGCCGCTTGAAGAAGGCGAATTACGTGATGCGATTAGCGCTTTTGCACATAAAGTAGGCTTTAAGCTGGATAACATTTTTGTGATCGACGGATCGAAACGATCGACAAAAGCCAACGCGTATTTTACCGGATTAGGAGCCAAAAAACGCATTGTTCTTTACGATACTTTGATAAACGATCTGAATACCGAAGAACTGGTAGCGGTTTTAGCACACGAAATTGGCCATAACAAAAAGAAACACGTAGTGCAGGGACTTTTAATTGGTTTGGTGCAAACAGCCATTGTTTTGTTTGTTTTTGGTTTGCTTATCGACAGCCCGGTTTTAAGTGCTGCACTGGGTGTTGAAGAACCCAATTTTCATATTGGTATGGTGGCTTTTGGTGTGTTGTATACGCCCATCTCGTTTTTTACCGGCATTTTTATGAATATCCTTTCGCGGAAAAACGAATACCAGGCCGACCGTTTTGCTGCCGAAAACTACAAACCGGAAGCACTGGCATCGGCGTTAAAAAAACTGTCGATCAATAACCTGAGTAATTTAACCCCGCATAAAACCTTTGAATTCTTTCATTACTCGCACCCAACGTTGTTGCAGCGTCTGGCCTTTTTAAAGTCGGTTGAGAAATAGAAGAAAGTCGCAGTTTTCAGTTGAATTTCACTGGTGCCGTCATCTCGAACGCAGTGAGAGATCTGTTGCAAATTTGCAGTTCAGTGATTCAGGCTACGAGTCGCAATTCAACAACATTGCTTTACCAAAACGTTTCACAAACAAGAAAAGTCCCGGTCGCAGTTTTTGCCGCAGATTGCAACTAATTGGATTTACTTCATCCAAATAAATTTTCACTTACTTTTGTGCTAACAAAACAAAACACAAATGAATTCTTTCAAAAATACACTCATTCAAATCACACATAACGGAATGGGATCAGGCAAAGAAGAACTGGGGCAACTACTGGTAAAAAACTACCTGACATTACTTTGCGAAGAAGAAGAAGTTCCCAAAGTGATTACCTTTTACAATGAAGGGGTGAAACTTATCTGCTCCGGTTCTGAAGCACTTGAGCCTTTGAAGCAGCTCGCCGAAAAAGGCGTAAAACTGGTGGCTTGCAAAACATGTCTAAACCATTTTCAATTGCTGGAAAAAGTTGAAATCGGTATAGCCGGAACAATGGTTGACATTATGCATTTTCAGAAAGTGGCGGAAAAGGTTGTGAACCTCTAAATCAATCCTGAATACTTTAATGCGATAATGCTTAAATGAGAACTCGCAGCTAGTGGCTCTTTTGGCTATTGCCTTTGGCCTATCTAGGGGATGAAGGATTGGCAGACTGAATATGAAGACTGTGAGCACTGAGCACTGAGCACTGAGCACTGAGATTTGCCAATTGTTTATTTGCCTACTGCCAACTTTTCACTTTTGCTCTCCTACTAATAGCTAGAGCTCGTAGTTATCTCCCCTGTTAAAGATCTCTCCTCGTGCCTCGTCGAGATGACAGCTGTTCTAACTTTTGCCTTTCTACTTTGTCCTTTTGCCTTTTATAATGTTAAATTTGCTAATCCTAAAACAAGTGCAATTAAATTAAAGGAATGAAAGCAGAAATTATTACAATAGGCGATGAAATACTGATCGGGCAGATTGTTGATACCAACTCGGCCTGGATGGGCGAGCAGTTTAACCTGAACGGTATTGAAATTTACCAGATCACTTCGGTTCACGATGATCACTATCATATTATGCGAGCCATAAAAAATGCAGAAGAACATGCCGACCTGGTGGTAATTACCGGCGGACTTGGCCCCACCAAAGACGATATTACCAAACACACACTTTGCGAGTATTTCAACACCAAACTGGTTTTTCACGAACCCACTTTAAAAACCATTTACGAGCGATTCAAATTCCGAGGAATTGATATGAACAAGATGAATCGCGACCAGGCAATGTTGCCCGAATCGTGTACGATTCTACCCAATAAAATGGGAACAGCGCCGGGCATGTGGTTCGAGAAAAACGATACCATTTTTGTGTCGATGCCGGGTGTACCTTTTGAAATGCAATACCTGGTAGAATTTGAATTGTTACCTCGTTTACGCGAAACCGGACGAACTAAAGCAATTTTTCATAAAACGGTGCTGACACAGGGTGTTCCTGAATCGATGCTGGCCGAACGAATTGCCGATTGGGAAGATGCTTTGCCTACGCACATTAAACTGGCTTATTTACCCAATCCGATGGCCGTAAGGCTGCGGCTTTCCGCAATTGGCTACAATGTGGAGTCTTTAAAAAGCGATGTGGAGAGCGAAATAGAAAAGCTTAAAAACATAATTCCGGAGGCCATTTACGGCTACGATCTAGAAACGATGGCGGAGGTAATTGGTCGTGAATTGGTGCAGCAAAACAAAAAACTGGCTGTTGCCGAAAGTTGCACGGGCGGTTATATTTCGCACCTGATCACATCCGTTGCCGGAAGTTCGGAATATTACAACGGCTCCATTACATCGTATTCAAACGAAATGAAAGAGCAGTTGCTTGGCGTTAGCCGCGAAAATCTGGAAAAATACGGCGCTGTTAGCGAGCAGGTGGCACGCGAAATGGTGGAAGGCGTAAAACGTGTAATGAAGGCCGATTATGCTGTGGCAACCACCGGAATAGCCGGACCAACAGGAGGTACAGAAGAAAAACCGGTTGGAACGGTTTGGATCGCTGTTTCGGGACCGGAGAAAACATTGGTGAAAAAATACACCTTTGTTGGCGATCAGCGCGACCGAAATATTGTACGCTCCGGCCAGACGGCGCTGCAATTGCTGCGACGAATGGTACTTGGCGAGCTATAATTTTCAGCTTCGGTCTGTCGTCTTCAATCTTCCAACTTTTTAACAACTTCTAACGTTCTTAAACGTTCTAATGATGTATTTTTGAATCAGAAAACAGAAAAATATGAAACGAACATGAAATTTTTCATTCAAAAATTACAAAAACAAGAATGAATAAATTTTATGTGAGAGCGACGGATGGAGCGGTTCCATCTGTCAAATTTGAATTTTTAAATTATCAGAAAATTGAAATTTATACAGATGAAACGAATTATTGTAATTATACTCATCGCAATTGTAGTGCTTTTTGGAGCCGTTTTGGCAATTCCGGTGTTTTTCAAACAGAATATTCTGAATACAGCAAAAAACACCCTCAATAAACAATTAAATGCCGAGGTTGAATTTGCCGATCTGAAACTGTCGTTGTTTAAAAATTTCCCAAAAGTAACTGTTGATCTGCAGGATGTACTGATCAAAGGGAAAGGTGAGTTTGCGCAGGATACTTTACTGAATATCCCGCGTTTTGCTGCAACAATGAATTTGTCATCGCTTTTTAGTTCCGATCGCAGTATTGAGGAAATGATTCTTGAAAAACCCTCGCTGAATTTGGTTGTTGCAGAATCAGGAAATGTAAACTGGGATGTTGCTCCGGCTTCGGCTGAAAAAGAAAGTACAACCGGGGCTGATGCTGAAGAGTTTCAGTTGGCGCTCGAAAATATTGAGGTGAATGATGCACGACTGATTTATAACGATAAGTTGGCAAAAATGCGTGCCGATCTGGAAGACATCAACCTGGATATTTCGGGCGAAATGTTTGGCAATACTACACAACTGAATATTGGGGGAGTGGTTAGCAATCTTACCTATTCAATGGAAGGGATTAACTATGTGTCGAATACTTCGCTGGATTTGAAAACCTTGCTTGACGTTGATTTTGAATCGATGCTGTTTACGATTGCCGAAAGCGAGTTGCTGATCAACCGTTTGCCACTTGAATTGAGTGGCGATGTTAGCGTGCCCAACGACACTACCTTTCTGAATCTTCAGCTAAAAACAAAAGCCTCGGATTTCGAGAACTTTTTAGCGCTGGTTCCCAAAGATTACGAGGAATATTTAAAAGACATTACAACCACCGGATCGGCAACGATTTCAGGGGGCGTTTCGGGCTATTACATTGATGAGGATTATCCGAAAATAGACTTGCAGGTTAAAGTCGACAATGGCAACTTTAAGTATGCCGAAATGCCGGAGGAAATCAAAAATATCAGAGCCGAAATGCTGATCTGGAAACCTCAGGGCGATCTTGATCTGCTGAAAATAAACATCAACAAAGCACACGCCGAGATTCGTAATAACCCGGTTGATCTGACATTGAAAATCTCGAATCCGGTAAGCGATCCTTTATTTGATGGCGCATTTGTTGGCAAAATAAATCTCGATCATTTAAAAGATGCGCTGCCAATGGACAGCGTAAATATTTCAGGAATTATTGATGCCAATCTGTTTGCCAACGGTCGTTATTCCGATGTTGAAGCAGAGGCTTACGACAAAATAAAATCGGATGGTGTAGTGCTGTTAAACAACTTTGTTTACGATTCGCCTGACCTCACGCAACAGGTAGTAATTCCATCCGGGAGATTGGATTTTTCGCCACAAAACATAACCCTCGGAAACTTTACACTTAAAGTTGGTGAAAGCGATTTTCGTTTGTCGGGAAAAGTGAGTAATTACCTGAATTATGTGATGAAAGACGGTGTGCTGAAAGGGAATCTGCAGCTGAATTCGAACTACGTAAACTTAAACGAATTGCTTCGTTTACAGGTAGTGGAAGAAGAGGCTGAGCAAAATGCGGAAACAGAACTGGAAACACTGGCTTTTGATGTACCTGAAAATATCGATATCACCTTCCGTTCATCAATAAACCGTGCCGTTTTCAACCGCATTCCGATTACAGACATAAAAGGCGAAGTTCGGGCAGTGGATAAAAAACTGATCCTCGACGGACTGGACATGAATATGCTGGATGGAAAAATGACCATGAACGGATCGTACGAAAATACCGCTCAAAACCAGCCTTTGTTTGACTTTGGTTTTGATATTGCCGGCTTTGATATTCCTACTATGTACCATACGGTAGCAGGGTTCCGGAAACTGATTCCGGGCGCTGGAAACAGTACCGGGAAACTCAGCACAAGTTTGGGAATGAAAGGCCGCTTGAGCCCGCAGCTTAAGCTGATTGCTGCCACAACCAATGGAAAAGGATCATTCAGCACCAATAATGTTGAAATTAATGATTCGCCATTGTTTAACCAACTGAGCGGGATTCTGAAAAAGGAAAAACTTAGGAATGTAACTATCGGCGATTTTACAGCAAATTTAACCGTTGAAGACGGAAGCCTGTTGTTGCGTCCGTTTACCACTAAAGTGATTGGGCAGGAAACAACCATTCGCGGAAGTTTAAATGCGGAAAGTTTACTCGATATGCGACTGGATTTTAATGTCGAGCGGGAAATGTTTGGCCCCGATATTCAGAAAATACTGGCTGTGTTACCGGGAAATGAAAAGATTACCATGCTACCGGCCGGAGTTGTTCTGAAAGGTCCGGTTGGCGATGCAAAAGTAAATCTTGATTTAAGTGCCACTCAAAAAGCAGTTACCGATGCCACAAAAGACGATTTGAAAAACTCGTTGAATAAATTGGGCGACGGTCTTAAGAAATTATTCAAATAACATTTACCGCCAATTGGTTTAAACCGGATGGTGTAACTTTATTATCAGAATAGCTTTTGAATATTCTGTGGGGTTTTGTTGTATAATATTAGGTAATCCTCAGAATAAACACAGAAAAATGCGTATTTTGCCGACGCAAATTAACTGGGTAACCAGACAGCATTATCAATTGAATTAGTAAATGACAGACAAAGTAGTTGTAATTACCGGAGCTTCGTCAGGAATAGGAAAAGCACTAGCCGAAAAATATGCAGCAAAGGGTTTCAACCTGGTATTGGCTGCGCGCAGAATTGAGCGTTTAGAGGCGTTGAAACAAAAACTTTCCAATGTTGAAGTTTTGCCGGTAAAAACCGATGTCTCGAATGAAGAGGATTGCAAGCATTTGATCGATAAAGCAATCGAGCGCTTCGGAAAAATCAATATTCTTATTAATAATGCAGGAATTTCGATGCGGGCCTTACTCGAAGACGTTGAAACCGAAGTATTACGAAAAGTAATGGACGTGAACTACTGGGGCACCGTTTATTGCACCAAATATGCTTTGCCGTATTTGTTGGAACAAAAAGGTTCTGTTGTTGGCGTGATTTCAACAGGAGGATACATTGGTTTGCCCGGACGTACCGGCTATTCATCATCAAAATTTGCAGTACGTGGATTTTTAGATACACTTCGGGTTGAATATTTGCGTGCCGGATTGCATGTTTTAGTAGTAGCTCCAGGTTTTACAGCTTCTGAAATTCGCGAAACCGCGCTGGTTGCCGATGGAAGTCAGCAGGGAAAAACACCACGCAACGAAAATAAAATGATGTCGGCCGAACGTTGTGCATCTATTATGTATCGTGCCATTAAAAACCGCCGACGTAAAATGATCGTTTCTTTCTGGGATGGAAAGGTGATTGTTCTGGTGGCTAAACTCTGGGCCTGGTTGGTCGATCAGATTCTTTATGCTGTTTTCAAAAACGAACCCGATTCACCGTTGAAATAGATGCTACCTGCGAGCCACTAGCTGCGAGTAACGAGTATCCAGCATCCAGTATCGGGTATCCAGTTGAGCGAAGCGAAATCCCGACCGGAAGCGTCGGGGAATCCAAACGAAAAAAATCCCGACAGAATGCCGGGATGATTTAAAAACGAAAATGTATCACTGTTAATTATCAGTTGTTAATTCTGAACCAGCTTATTTTTAATCTTGTCCTCAAAGGCTGAGAGGGCAGCTTTCGATCCTTCGCCCATTGCAATTACAATTTGTTTGTAAGGAACTACCGAAACGTCTCCGGCGGCATAAACGCCCGCTTGTTTTGTGCGGCAATGTGCGTCAATCTCAATTTCTCCCATTCGGTTGGTATCAACCACTTCGGAGAATACTTTACTGTTGGCTTGTAGTCCGATTTGAACAAACACACCATCAGTAGTAATTGTTTCTGTTTTTTCTGTTTCTTTGTTTTTGTATTCCAACGCAACTACTTTGTTGCCATCGCCTTTAATGGCTGTGGTTTGTACATTGGTGTGAATCGTAACATTTGGTAATGTTTTTAGTTTGTCTTGCAAAACCTGGTCGCCTTTTAGCTCCTCTGTAAACTCAAGCACGGTAACTTCCGATGCGATTGATGATAAATCGATGGCTGCTTCCAACCCGGAGTTTCCTCCACCCACTACAACTACTTTTTTGCCTTTGTAGAATGGTCCGTCGCAGTGTGTGCAAAATGCTACTCCTGATCCGATGTATTCGTTTTCGCCGGGAACCCCCAAACGTTTCCAGCTTGCACCGGTGGCAATGATCAGTGCCGGGGTTTTAAATGTTTCGTTTAATGAAGTCTGCACTTCTTTAACACCATCTTTTAATGCTACGTTTTCAACGCGGCGGTTTTCAAGAACATCAATAGGATAATCATTCAGGTGACTAATCAAATCAGCCGAAAGTTTTGTCCCGGTGGTTTGAGGTATTGAAATCATGTTTTCAATCGAAACCGTTTCGTTAAGCTGACCGCCAACTTTTTCGGCAACCAGGGCAACTGAAAATCCTTTTCGTGCTGAATAAACCGCAGCTGATACGCCGGCAGGTCCACCGCCAACAACTACTACATCATATTCTTTCTCAACGGGTGCTCTTGTAACAGGTTCCGATCCTACTTTTTCTGCCAGTTTTGCCAGCAACTCACCGATTGATGAGCGGCCAACATGTAATTGTTCGCCATTGGCATAAACCGTTGGAACAGCCTGTATTCCCAGCGCTTCAACTTCTTCTTTGTTAATTTGTCCGTCGATAATTTCGTGCCGGATGTTTGGGTTTAATAAGGTTAATACATTCAATGCCTGAACCACCTCAGGGCAATTGGTACAGCTTAGCGAAATGTAGCTTTTTAGTACAATCTCGCCTTTTAGCCCTTTTATCTGGTTGGCAACCGCTTCGTCGGGCAGGTTTTTACCAATGCCGTCGAGGTTTAAAATTGCGGTTAGCAACGACGGGAATTCATGCCCGTTGGGTATTGCGCGAAAAATGATGTTTGTGGGGGTGTTGTTTTTTAAGATGGTAAATTCCAGCTCTTTTCCTTCTTCAATAGTAACATCAAATTTTTCCGAGGTAGATGCAACGTCATCCAACAAGCCAATTAGCTGGGCTTTGTCAGAATGAGAATTTGCAACTGCAACCTGAAAGGTGTAATTGTTTTTAAGGGGGCTGAAAACCTCTTGTAATTTATATTTTATGGCTTGTTGTAACATGACTTTGGTTTTTACAGGAGCAGTCGAAAACGCTGCTCCTGATTTTTTAAGATTTATTTTTGAGACGTTTATTAAATCACACCAACAAGATCGATGCTTGGCTCTAATGTTTTCTGTCCTTCTTCCCATTTTGCCGGACAAACTTCCGATGGGTTTTCAGCAACAAATTGCAATGCTTTCAAACGGCGAAGCAGCTCATCTGCATTTCTACCTACGTTTCCTGCTACCACTTCATAAGCAACAATTTCGCCTTGTGGATTTACAATAAAAGTTCCACGCTCAGCCAAACCGGCTTCTTCAATCATTACATCAAATCCGCGTGACAAAACTCCTGTTGGATCGGCCAACATCGGGTATTTGATTTTTTTAATTGTTTCTGAAGTGTCGTGCCATGCTTTGTGAACGAAATGCGTATCAGTTGAAACCGAATAAATCTCGGCACCGGTTGCTTTAAATTCTTCGTACTTGTTTGCCAGGTCTTCCAACTCGGTAGGACACACGAATGTGAAATCGGCAGGGTAGAAGAAAAAGATCGACCATTTACCTAATACATCTTCTTTTTTTACTGTTTTGAAAGCGTTGTTTGTAAAAGCTTGTACTTCAAAATCTACTACTTGTTTTCCAATTTGTGACATAGTTTTTTTCTTTAAATATTTAACTTACTTGTGTTTCTCTTAAATTTCTGTTGCAAACATAATGCGCCCTGTGATATTAATCAAACAGATAAAATGTATATTTGTATAGATAAAATCAATATCATGACGTTGCAACAATTGGAATATATACTGGCGGTAAATAAATACAGGCACTTTGTTACTGCATCGAAGCAATGCGGGGTTACACAACCCACATTAAGTACGATGATACAAAAGCTGGAAACCGAGCTGGGAGTTGATATTTTTGATCGGTCGAAACATCCGATAGAACCAACTGCGCTGGGTAGAAAGATTATTGAACAGGCAGAACGGTCGCTAAAAGAGATTCGAAAAATCGGGGAACTGGTATCGAATGAAACCGATTCGTTAAGCGGGGCGTTACATGTTGGTGTTATTCCAACTTTGGCCAACTACCTGGTGCCTCGTTTTATTAAATCGTTTGGCGAAAGCTGCCCAACAGTGCAACTTACCATTTCGGAGATGAACACGGCAACGTTGGTTGAAACGCTTAAAAAAGACCGGATAGATATGTTTATCGCTGCAACACCGCTTGATGAGCCCGACTTTTTGGAGATACCTTTATTTTACGAACGTTTTTATGCCTATTTCGATGCTGATCATCCACTGAAAGATGTGCCGCTAAACCCTGCAAATATGCCGCAGGAAAAATTGTGGGTGCTGGAAGAAGGCCACTGTTTGCGCGACCAGGTTTTTAATTTCTGCGCCACTAAACTGCCATACAATCATATTTTTGAAGCCGGAAGTATCGATACCCTGGTACGAATTGTTGATTTAAACGGTGGTTATACTTTAATTCCCGAATTGCATTTGCCTTTGTTAAGTGATGAGCAACGCAAAAATGTGCGCGAAATTAAAGATCCACCAGCGATTCGCGAGGTGTCGATTGTTATTCACAAGAATTTTGTGAAAGAGCGGATTTTAAACGAAGTAGGAGAGGCATTCAAAGCTATCATTCCGGATGAAATGATTGATGAGCGCTTAAAAAAGTTTGCTATCAGGTTGTAATTAGTTGAAAGGAAGTATAGTGATACTATCACTTCAAGTGATAGTATCACTATTTTTTGGATTAAACTTTAAATTCTTTCAACGTAGTTTTAATAATTTCAATCGCTTCCATCAATTGTTCTTCAGTAATAACCAAAGGAGGTGTAAAACGAATGATATGCTCGTGTGTTGGTTTGGCAATCAGTCCGTTTTCTTTTAGTGCCAGACAAACGTCCCACGCTGTTTTTCCATTGGTTGGTTTTATGGCAACAGCGTTCAGCAGTCCTTTTCCGCGCACCACTTCAACTAATGGCGAATTAATCGACCGCATTTCTTCGCGGAAGATTTTACCCAGTCGCTCCGCATTTTCAACCAGTTTTTCGTCCTGAATAACATCGAGTGCCGCCATGGCAACTTTTCCTGCAATCGGGTTACCACCGTAAGTACTACCGTGCTCACCGGGTTTTATGGTCAGCATAATTTCATCGTCGGCCATAACGCACGAAACCGGGTAAATTCCGCCCGACAACGCTTTCCCCAGCACCAAAATATCGGGGCGAACATCTTCATGATCGCAAGCCAGCATTTTTCCTGTGCGGGCCAAACCGGTTTGCACTTCGTCGGCTACAAACAGCACATTGTATTTTTTACACAACTCACTGGCTTTTTTCAGGTAGCCGTCTTCCGGAACATAAACGCCTGCTTCTGCCTGAATAGGCTCCACAAGAAAACCTGCCACGTTCGGATCCTGCAACTCTTCTTCCAGTCGTTCAAGATCGTTGTAAGGTATATTTACAAAACCGGGTGTGTACGGCCCATAATCGCTGTAGGAATCCGGATCGCTGGACATGGAAATGATGGTGATGGTACGCCCGTGGAAATTACCGTCGCAAACCACAATTTTGGCTTCGTTTGTTGGAATGCCTTTTACTTTATAGGCCCATTTGCGAATCAGTTTTAAAGCTGTTTCATCCGCTTCGGCCCCCGAGTTCATCGGCAACATTTTATCGTAACCAAACAGTTTGGTCATATACTCTTCCCAATCGCCCAACACGTCGTTGTAAAATGCCCTCGACGTTAATGCCAGCGTTTTTGCCTGTTCGGTAAGCGCATCAATAATTTTTGGGTGACAGTGCCCCTGGTTTACAGCTGAATACGCCGCCAGAAAATCGAAATACTTTTTACCCTCAACATCCCATACAAAAACGCCTTCGCCTTTCGATAGAACAACTGGTAGCGGGTGGTAATTGTGAGCGCCAAATTTATCCTCTTTGGCGATGTAGTCTGCAGAACTTAATTTAGTCATAGTGTAGCTTTTTATAATCGTCGTTTTATTTCTCGCAGATAACGCTGAATTAGGCTGAAACTCCTCTTGGGATTATTATTTGCGCGGATTTGCGTAATCTGCGAGAAACTGTGATCTTATTTTAATGCAGAATTACGATTTTTGCGCTGAAAAAGCAACGGGAGCAGTGGTGTTAAAAAGCAGTGAGAAAAATCAGCTAATTGAGCGGATACGAGTGTTTTCTCTATTTCCAGAAACGCGCAATGAGCACCTCACACGCAATAAAGAACAATGCCAGCAATAAACACCACTTCCAGAGTTGGCGGCCATTTTGAATGTCGTCGAAAATTTCAGAGAAATTGCGGTCAACTTCCTCAATAACCGTAGCATTTGTTAGCTGATTGGTTTGCAGACGGGTATTCAGTTCATTGGTCTGGAAATAGCGCAAATCCGATTCCAAACGATTATAGTTGAAGGCTATTGACGCAATGGAATTATCATCGTTTTCAATCAGGTAATGACCATCGGTAGTTATTTGTTCGCCAAACTCGAGACGTATATTTCTGCCGTTTATATTTTTTATAGGAATAAATTTTTCATCGGTTCCGGCATGCTCAATTTCTATGGATGAGTTTAGATCAACGGTCAGATTTCTGGGCAGGTTGATAAAACTGTTTTTACCAACAATAAACGACATTTCCTGTTTGGGTAAACTATTCAAAACAATGTTGTAGAGTGTTGGTACAAACAACACATCGCGGGCAAACGATTCGTTTTTTTGCGAAAGTGGGAAGGCAAAAATCCACACTTTACCATCCTGGTAATTGAGTTGCGAAAGCGCTTTATCGCCATTTTGAAAAGCCAGTAGTGTGTGCTCTTCAGTTTGCATGGTTTGTGCAAAACGGAAGTGCCCATCAACCTGTGGAAAAACCGGATTTTCTTCCCGTTTTTTAAAAACATCGGCGTAAAACTTATTCTCGTAATCAATAGCCGAAATATCCTGTTTTGTGGAATCGACACGAGCCATACGATTAGCTCCGAACGTTGCCAGTAAACGGTTTCCGGCACTCATATCGCTTATCCATTTCGGGAACAGAACCACCGAAGTTCCTGCGCTTACAACAGATTCCAGCTCATTTAATAATCCACTTGAGAAGTTGTCGATGTTCACTAAAAATATGGTGTTGTAGTCGCTCAATCGGTTGGCTTGCAGGTTTTGCCGGTTCATCTCGTCGAGTACCACATAATCATCGTTATTGAATAAGGCACGTAAATAATTCAGGCCTTCCTGCGAGTCGGCCGCATCGGTGTAAAGTGCCAGTGCTTTTAGTTTTGGCTCCACAAAATAACTGATGTACCAGTTGTTATCATGCGTAAACGGATAATCGGTAATCTCTATTTTGCCCAACTGCGCTCCACTGCTCGTGTTGTTGTATTTCAGGTTTGCAATTATTTCGTTTTGTGCTTCAACCGAGAAATTGGTAATCGATTTTATTGAGTCATTCAGGAACAGCTTTAAGGGCAAATTCTTGTAATTCTGGTTAGAACTGTTTTTAATGCGTACGAACATATTTTCTTCCTGCCCCAAACCATGAGCCGGATATTCCACCCAGCACGAATCAATGTAAAGATTGGCCACTTCGTTGGGAACCAGCGGCAGGTAATAACTGAATATCCCATTATCCGAAAAATTATCGATGTCGGTAATGCTGCGTTGAAAATCGGAAATAAAATACAGGTTTTTGTCGGCCTCGTCATCGTTCAATTCGCTGGCAAAGCGGTTGTAGATGATAGACAACGGCACCACGGTTGGGCTGGCTTGAATACCTGAAACCTGCTGAATAAACTGTTCCTTATTAAAAATGTGCTGATGTTTCGGATTTAAGTCGTTGGTAAATAACCTGAATTTTGTTCCGGGAGGGTAGGCCATACAAATTTCAAGGGTTTTATTGCGCGCCACTTCCAGTAGTTGGCCCTGTTCCGAGAGGGCATTCATCGAAAACGAATTGTCGATGTAAACGGCCACCAACTGTTTGTTTTGTTTTTGCGCATCGTCGTTGGAGGGAATAAACGGTTGGGCAAACGCAAAAACCAGGAAAATTATGGTAAGAATTCGAGCGGCAAGAAGTAGTAATTGTTTTAGCCTTGATTTCTTTTTCGATTCATTTTTGATGTCCTTTAAAAAACTGACGTTGCTAAAATACACGGTTTTATAACGCTTGAAGCTAAACAAGTGTATCAATATTGGGATGGCAACTGCCAGTAGTGCAAACAAAAATGTTGGATAAAGAAACTTCATGCCGGTTTTTCGTTGTGTCTATTTACTTTGGGACCTCAGTTTTTTTATTCGTTCTTAAAAATAGCAATTTCTTTTTCGCCGCTTGATTTTATGTATCCACGAAACATTCCGCTGGTGTTAAATTCCATGGCAATGTTACCATCGGCATCAACAGCAATAACACCACCGGTGCCTTCAAGTTCGCTTAATTTGTCGATTTCTTTTTTACAGGCCTCGGTCACACTCAGGTTTTGGTATTCCATCATTGCCGAAATATCGCGTGCAAAGCCCAAACGAATATAGTATTCGCCATGACCGGTGCATGAAACAGCACATGTTTTATTGTTGGCGTAGGTACCGGCTCCAATAATTGGTGCGTCGCCAATTCGGCCATACTTTTTGTTGGTCATTCCGCCTGTTGATGTACCTGCGCATAAATTTCCATGTGTGTCGAGAACTACGCAACCAACTGTTCCCGTATTGTCTTTTTGTGTACGCTCGCGTTCGCGTTTTAATAAACTTTGCAGCGACTGGTAACGGTGCTCAGTATAAAAATACTTGTTGGGAACGATTTCAAGTCCCTGTTTTTTTGCAAATTCCGAAGCACCCTTTCCGCTTAGCATTACATGTTCCGAGTTGTCCATAACTTCGCGCGCCGCATTTATCGGGTTTTTAATATCCTGCACGCCTGCAACGGCTCCGGCATTTAATGTTTTGCCTTCCATAATGGAAGCATCCAGTTCGTTTATTCCGTCGTGCGTAAATACAGCTCCTTTGCCGGCATTAAATAGTGGCGAGTTTTCCATTACGTTAATCACTTTCACCACAACATCGGTAGCTGCGGCACCATCTTTTAGCATTTGTTCGCCTAACTCAAGTGCTTCGTTTAACTTGGCTTTGTAATTGGCGCGGGCCTCTTCATCCATTTTGTCTTCCGACATAACGCCGGCACCTCCGTGGATAACAATAGTGTATTTCTGTGCATTGACAGTGAGCAAACCTGCTACAAAAAACAGGGCGAGAAATAAAGTTCGTTTTAACATGGTATGCATTTTCTTACAAAATTGACATAAAATTTAAAATGCTAAAGCAAACAGTCTATAATCTTACAAAAATTAATTTCTGCAGCAACATATTATATTTTTGTTTATTATTTGTAGTTTTAATCTTAAACAAAAAACCTGTTGCCAATGTTCTTAATATAGTTTAGATACGCATGACAACTTAATTTCACGAGAAATGAAAACAGAAGGATATTCAATAAAAGATTTGGAAACCTTATCGGGTATAAAGGCGCACACCATTCGAATTTGGGAGAAACGATATGATTTGCTAAAGCCTGAGCGAACCGATACCAATATCAGGTATTACACCGATGACGATTTGAAACGCATGTTAAATGTTTCGTTATTGGTGCGCAATGGTTATAAAATATCGAAAGTGGCTGCCTGGAAAGAAGCTGATATAAAACAAACCGTGCTTGATGTGGCCAAAACAAAAAAATCGGAAGAAGGTTATGTCGATCGGCTTTTACTTTTTATGGTAAATTTTGATAATGTTGGATTTACTGAGCTGGTAAACGAGATTATTGAAAAGTTTGGTTTGGAAGAGGCTATGCAAAATATATTCTTCGCCTTGTTCGAACGTATTGGTACTTTTTGGCAGGTTGGTTCTATTTTTCCGGCACAGGAACATTACATTACTAGTTTTATCCGACAGAAGATAATTGCTGCGATAGATGCACACGGCATTACTAACTCAAAAGAAAAGACCATTCTGTTTTATCTTCCTGAAGAAGAATTACACGAACTGAGTTTGTTATTTTATTCGTACCTGGCTCTAAAGTTGGGGTACAACATTATTTATTTAGGACAGTTTGTACCATTTGCCGACCTGGAAAAGATTCAGTCTCACGTTGAATTGGATTTTATATTTACAGCATTTATCAGCCCGATACAAAAGGAAAACCTGGAAAATTACCTTGAAAAGTTAAAAGAATTATACCAACAGCAAAAAGTGTTTATAACCGGTTGGCAGGTAAAGGAACACGCACCAAAATTGCCTCGAAACTTTAAAGTGGTTAAAGATTACCGCGAATTTAAAAAGTATCTTGGTTAATGAATTGAATCAATCGGGGAAGTGATTCTTATGTTTGTTGGTAGCAAAAACATTTACCCAGATAAGGAATAGCAACAGCAATAGTAATATCGATATTGATGTATAGATAATAATTGTATATAGCCGTTGGTTATCAAATGCTATTGGAAAAAACAGAACTACCGATGTTAGAATTGTAACCACGCCAACAACTGCTCCTGCATTATTTTTTAAGATTTTCATTTTACCCTCCCTGTCAGATTTACAATTTAAGGAAAATAACAACTTAAGTCAATCAAAAACAGTAAAAGAAACTTTCATTTTATCACCAGGGTATTAACAATCCTGTTGCATACTATTGATAACCTTTTTGACACACTGGTTTCACTAACTGAGCGAAATTATTAAATGGAATAAGTATAAGTTATGATAAACCTATTTTGGTGTGAATCAAAATTTCAAAGAAGCCGTAAAAGATGGAACAAGTGATAAAATTTTAAAATAAATCCATGCATCGGGTTAGTACCATTCAGAAAGAGTTTTTTCAACTCGTAAAAGAAAAATTATCCCCGAATATCTCACTTGTTTTTGAAGTTTCCAGTTTGTTGGGCATTAGCCAGGACAGTGCTTATCGAAGAATAAGGGGGGAGAAGGAGCTTACCCTTGAAGAGCTGTTTGTGCTGAAAGACTTTTTCAATATTTCGTTAGACCAGTTAAATGGAGAAGATTTATCGAGTGTAAATTTTAACTGTTCGGTAATTCAACCTCAGAATTTCAGGGTAAGCGACTGGCTGGCGAAATTGTATGAGGACACCAAACGTATCCACGATTCCAAACAACGAGAGCTTATATACGCGGCAAAAGATCCTCCGGTTTTTCATTATTTTCAGTTGCCGGAAATAGCCGCATTTAAAGTCTTTTTCTGGGAAAAAACACTTTTTCAGTTTCCTGAGTACAAAGAAAAGATGTTTTGTTTCGATGACATGGAAAATACGGCTTATGTGAATGGTAGAAAAGCACTGGCTTTAGCCTCTCAAATCCCGACTATTGAAATCTGGAACAATCATACCTTCACGATCATGCTCAGCCAAATTGAATTTTATTATGTCTCCGGTTTTTTCAAAAATAAGGACGACTTACTAAACCTGCTTGATAAAATGGAGAAGTGGATTCACCATATCCAGAAAGAGGCTGAGTTAGGTTTTAAGTTCCTTTATGGCAGCGAACCCAATGGAGTGGAGAATAATTTCAGACTGTACTACAACGAGGTTGTATTAAATGACAATACAATATTGGTTCGCACAGATAAAGGATACAGTTCCTATCTTACTTTTAACGTGATTAATTTGTTGAATACAAACAATCAGAGTTTTTGTATAGAGCTGGATAAATATTTTCGCGGACTAATTACAAAATCAAACTTAATAAGCCACACCGGAGCCAAAGAGCGCAATCGCTTTTTTAACAGTCAGCTACATGCTTTGGAACAAATGCGGTCGTCTCTTGCCTAGCAAATTTTCAATAAATTGCAGATTGAAAAGAGTGTACCAATCTGCATCAATCTGTTTTCAATCTATATCAATCTCTCCTGCTTAGGAACTTTGCATTTCATAAACTTTCATTTGGGCATGATGTCGCTGAAAAATTGAAATCTTTATCATCATTGCCGACAAGAATACAGCTCTGAACAAGCGTTTAAAAATATTAACCTGAGTTCGATTCAAAATCTTGCCTCAGTTTCTATTAATTTTTAGCAGAAATTGATTCAGATTTTAGAAGAACTATCGGGATAATTTGAGAAAATATGAAACGATTTATGTAAAAATTAGTGAAATCCGAAGGA